>CAZWCL010000047.1:0-11729 GCA_964632265.1 uncultured Hyphomicrobiaceae bacterium
GGCAATGCGATCCGCTCCCCGGCCATCATACGATCCCTGGACAACGACGCCTCACCACCAGTAATCAATGCAATGTCGCTTGAGGTGCCGCCAACGTCGAACGTTATAAGGTCCGGGGCGCCGATTATCCCGGCGACCCGCCGCCCTCCCGCCAAACCGCCGGCTGGCCCGGAGAGCACCGTCGAGGCCGCAACGCGCACCGCTTCTTCCACCGGAGCCACCCCGCCGTGCGACAGGATGATGAGCAGCGGACCGGCCAGCCCGGCCTCCTTGAGCCGGCCCTCGAGGCGCGCGAGATAGGCTTCGATCAGTGGGCCGACGTAAGCGTTCACCACAGTCGTTGAGACCCGCTCGTATTCCTTGATTTGCGGCAGGACGTCGCTTGAAAGCGAGACATGTGCTCCTGGCATTTCGTGCTGGATAATATCGCGCGTCGCCTGCTCGTGAATTGGGTCGCGGTATGCATGAAGATAGCAGACCGCGACCGAAGTAACGTTTTCTCCCTTCATCGCATCGACAGCTTCCAGAACCGATTGACGCTCGAGCGGCCGCTCGACACGACCGTCCGCCCGCAATCTCTCATCGACCTCGAATCTCAAGTGTCGCGGTACGAGCGGCGTCTGCCGCGCAAGCCTCATGTTATAGCGTTCTGGCTTGAGCCCTTCGCGCATTTCGAGAACATCCCGGTGACCCGCCGTTGTCACCAGACCGACCTTTGCACCTTTCCGCTCGAGCAAGGCGTTCGTTGCCACCGTCATGCCGTGCACGATCCGCTCCGTCTGCCCAAGCAGCTCTCGCGTCTCGAGGCCGAGTTCCGCCGCCAGCCGATTGATTCCGTCGAGCGTACCCTCGGCCTGATTTTGAGGCGTACTCGGCGCCTTCACGAAGGTTATGCGTCCTTGGTCGTCAACACCGACGACATCAGTGAAGGTGCCGCCGACATCGACGGCGATGCGATAGGTCATGGGGTCGTCCTAAATAGCAGGTGAAGCAACGCTCGTTGAAGGAAAGACGATCGGCAAAATTAAGGGTCGACAAAACCGTTCAGCACATCATTTTCACGTGCATCACGCTGGCGCTTTACCGGCTCGCCCCAACCACCGCCCCCGCCCGACTTCACCAGGAAGCTCGAGCCAGCTTTCACCGGCACGCCCTCCATTTTACTCGCAAGTGCGCGCGTCTCGCCGCCTGGGTCTCTCACGCGGTAATCATGCGGCGCTCCGTCCTTGCCGCCGAGCATGCCACGCGCACCGTGGCGCAGGCCATCTCCGGCGATATTGGCAACGACATCGTCGCGCGTCTCGACAACGAGTTCCATTTCGACACCCGTCCCCCCGACGAACTCCCCCTCTCCCCCGGAACCGGCGCGGAACTGGTGGCGCGGAAAAAACAGCGGGAACCGCGTCTCCGCCACTTCGATCGAACCGAACTTCAGGCCACCCGCAGAGTGCCACTCACCGCCATTATGCCAACCATCACCACCGGATGACGCACCCGCCCCGGGCCGCGCATGAAACATGTGCCATATGAACGGACGATCGCTGAGCGGGTCCACCCCCTTGATGGCGATCCGCAGCCGCCGCCCCCAGCCCCCCATGGCCCGTTCCGGCGCGGCCCCCGAAAGGGCCACGACGACCGCTTCGATGATTTCATTTCCGCAATGAGAGGTACACATCGTCACCGGCGCACCCTCTTCCGGATGGACGATCGTGCCGGCCTTCGTCTTGATGGTCACCGGACGCGCCACGCCCTCGTTCTTTGGAATGTTCGGGTCAAGCATCACCGCAATACCGACCAGCACAGCCGACCGCGTATTGGCCACGGAGGAATTCATAAAACTGGCAACCTGCGCGTCGGATGCTGTCAGATCGACCACCACATCGCTGCCCGATACCGTTACCGTGGCGCGGATGGCGATGTCGTCGTTGCCCCGTCCATCATCGTCGAGCAAGGCGACGCCTTCGTACGTCCCGTCCTGCCATTCGTCGAAGATCATGCGCGTCTGCCGCTCGGTGGCATCCAGGATTTCGGCGATGCAACGCCGGATGTTGTCCGAACCGAATTCATCCGCCAGCGCATGGAGCCGGCGTTCTGCAAGCCGCACCGAGCCGATCTGCGCCATCAGGTCGCCCTCAAAATCCCGGGCGTGGCGCACGTTCGCCTTGAGCATTGCGAGTATATCACCCCGCATTCGGCCTCGGTCATAAAGCCGGATCGGCGGGAGCCGTATGCCTTCCTGCCAGATCTCGCGAGCCGCCGCGTTGTAGGCACCATAGGTCGCGCCGCCAATATCTGAGTGGTGCGCCCGATTGACGGCGAAAAAGGCAAGTTCGCCGCCAATAAACACCGGCGCAAAGGCTGTGACGTCCGGCAGATGACTGCCCCCATGATAGGGGTCGTTCAGCAGATAGATATCGCCCTCGTGCACGTCATCGCCAAAAGCCGAGATGATAGCCGCGGCCGCCGGCTGCAGGGCACCGACATGGACAGGAATATGGTCTGCCTGGGCAATGAGTTGGCTGTCGGCACCACAGATCGCCGTTGAAAAGTCCCGGCTCGAGTTCAGTATCTGCGAAAACGACGTCCGCAGCATCGCCTCGCCCATTTCTTGCACGATGCCAGTCAGGCGATGCTGAACAACGGAAATCGTAATCGGGTCGACGTGCGTTGCCGCACCATCATGTAGAGACATTGGCTGACACCTGAATAAGCGTATTGCTGGCGGGTCCGATCGTAGCCGACCCAATCTCCGAGACGCAAACCGGCCGGGAAGACCACACCGCGTTCATGCGCAATATGCGCGCGCCAAAGAGCCTTGCAAATACCCCAAATAGGGAGCCCGGCGATATGGACGTGAGGCGGACGGTGACCGGAGGAACACGACTTAAAGCCGATCCGATAGCCCCCGATAGACACCACAACAAGCCCCGCCGTCGGCCTCTTGCTCGGCCACATAATCCATCGTCCATCCACCGGACCGATTAAACATTTAGCCTCGAAGCGAATCGTTGGTTATTCTGAGTCAAACGAAGGGGATGGGGATCAAGATGTTGCGCAAGATTTCATGCATCGGGGGCGCTCTGGCTGTTTCGGTCGGTCTACTCGGGCTCGCCGCCTGTTCGACGGGGCCGTCAATGCCATCCCTGTCACTCACCACCGGATCAGTGACGCCATCGCCGAAGCCGGCTCAGGCGGCAAAGCCCGCCAAGCGCGTCGTCGCAGCCAAGGCGGCCAAGATGTATGTTTGGAACGCCTTCATGGAGAAGGACTGCCGGCCGATTGAGCCGGCGCTTTCTGTCACGCAGGCGCCGGCCCGCGGTAAACTTTCATTCAAGCCTAACGAAAGCGTGGTCGTGCAGCACAGCATCTCCGGCAAATGCGTCGGCCAGCGCATGGCCGGCACGGGCATCTACTACACGCCTGCCGCCGACCAGCAGGGCATGGACCGCTTCGCGGTTACGGCAACGACGCCATCGGGCCAGACATCGACGAAAACCTTCACTGTGGAGGTCGTGCAGTAAAACCGCCAGCATCGGTCGAGGCCGCCGCGACTTCACTCACGCAGCCGCTTCAGCGACGACTCGCAGCGTCTCAATATTCTTGATACCCATCAAGATCGAACCGATGCTGTTGTCTTTCGACGCTTCTTTCCAGGCCTGCACACGTTCTTTGATTCGCGCCGGTGGTCCAACCAGCGATGTCTCATCGACGAGACTGTCCGGCACAGCGGCTGCGGCCTCGCCACGACGGCCGTCGAGAAATGCATCCTGGATTTTGACCGCAGCCTCCTCGTAGCCAAGGCGCTTGGTGTGGTCGTTATAGAAGTTCTTGTTCCGCGCACCCATGCCGCCGATATAGAAAGCCATTTCGGCTTTAACTTCGTCTCGGCATGCCTCGAGATCTTCACCCATTCGGACGCGCACGAAAGGTGCTATGTCGAAATCCGCAAGGTCCGTCGACTTGCCGGCTTTGATCCGGCCCTCTTCGACGTAGCTGCGCACAAGGTCGGCCTTCTCCGGTATCATGAAGATCGGCTGCACCCCATCAGCCACCGCGCCGGCCGTCCTGAGCCCAGCCGGCGCAAATGAGCCGGTATAGATCTTCAACGCGTCGGGATCCGGCCGCATAATGGTTTTCAATGCCTTCCCGAGACCAGTCGTGCCCGGCCCCGTGTTCGGTATCTGGTAGAACTCGCCCTGGAACTCGAGCGGCTTCTCGCGCGCGAATATCTGACGGATGATCTCGATGTATTCGCGTGTCCGCTTCAAGGGCTTGCCGAAGACCTCACCATGCCAGCCTTCGATGACCTGCGGCCCGGATGGCCCGATCCCAAGCAGGAAACGACCGCCGGACATAGCCTGGAGCGACATCGCCGTCATTGCGGCACACGCAGGCGTCCTCGCTGACATCTGGATAATCCCCGTGCCCACCTTGATGCTGGAGGTTTTGGCGAGCACCCAAGCCGCTGGGGAGATCGCGTCCGAACCCCATGATTCACTGGTCCAGCACGAATCGAAGCCAAGCCGCTCGGCCTCAAGAATAAGATCAATGTCAGGGCCGCCGGGCGCGCCCTTGTAGCCAAGCAGCAAGCCGAGTTTCATAACTTTTTCTCCTCGTAGAAGTCAGCACCACCCGACACTCACCCGGGCAGCGCTCCGCGAATGAGCGTACCATAGACGATCATCTCAGGGCTCGATTGGCGATAGCGCTCGAGCGCGTCGATAACATCTGGAAACTGCCCGACAGGCGGCGTTGGGGTTTATTCCGTGAAGCGATGACCGGCTGGCAAAGACGGCAACGGCGAAAATGATCCTATCGCTTCTTGGCCGCCTGCAACAACAGGCCAATCGTCTTCGCCAAGATCAATCGGACCATCGATATTTGCGTGATTCAGAGTGCCAGTGGCGTCTCGATATGCGCAAGCTCCCCATCTGGCCAACCGAGGAACCGACGTGGGCGACCCAGTATATCTTGCAGCAGCAATCGCCCTTCTCGTCAGCCTGAACTTCGGCTTCGCCAACCATTTCCAACATATTGCCCTTGATCACCTGCCGGATCCGCAGGTCGGCACGATCATCAACGTGGCGACGACCGCGGCGATGTTCTGGTTGCTCTCACCACTTTTTCTTGTCCCTGAAACCCTGCTCAGTCCATCTGCGGGGCTTTTCGCGCTCGCCGGCCTCATCGTCCCGGCCGCATCGATTTCGCTCACTACTCTCAGCGTCAAGATGATCGGCCCGGGCCTCACAGCCGGCCTCGCCTCGACATCGCCGGTGTTTGCCATGGTGCTCGCTGTCATATTCCTCGGCGAACTGGTCAGCGCGCCCATACTCATCGGCACCGGCATCGTCATAGCCGGAATTATGCTGATCGCGTTCCGATCCAAGACCGAAGGCATGACCTGGCCGCTTTGGGCTATTGCCTTGCCGCTTCTTGCAGCGTTGACACGCGGCATTACGCATCCGCTCATTAAATATGCGCTGACGGGTCTGCCAAGTCCGATGACCGCCGCCCTCATCTCATCGACCGTCTCGTTGGTCGTTCTCGCAATCGCCCACCGCTTTGCCGGCGGTTCGCTGCCGACATGGAGCAAAGGCTACCTCTGGTTCGCATTGTGCGGTGTCATCAACGGCATGGGGATTGTCGGCCTGAACTACGCGCTCAGCCTTGGTAAAGTCGTGGTCGTGTCACCGCTGGTCGCCACCACACCGGCTTTTACGCTCTTGCTCGGCTATTTCGTTTTCCGCCGCGAAACCATCAGGTGGCCTGCGATCGCCGCGATCGCGATGATATTCGCGGGCTCCATCCTGATCCTGACCCGCTGACCGCACAAGAGCTGTTCACAGTAACTCGGATATCACCGCTTGACAGGCGACCGCGATCAGCGAACACTTACACCACTGCCAATCGACACCTGCGGGAGAGATCGGCTCATGCAGCGGCCACGATGGCCGAACATGTCAGCCGGCGCCGAAGGAGCAACCGCCCCGGAAACTCTCAGGCAAACGGACAGCAGGTGGATGGCACTCTGGAAAGTGAGCGGCGGACGGCCTGAACCGGCCAATGGCGCTCCACCGAAGGGGTCAGGGTTGTGAGTGTACGCAGGTTCGAGAGAGCCGGCATGGATTTGCAACCTCTATCTCTCAGGTTTCGCGACAGAGGGGGCGCAGCCGATGCGCGGGTCATGCCCCGCGCCAAGTTGCCCTTGTCGCATTCGACACCTGACGGTGAAAGCCGCCGGCGTGTTCCAGAGCCCGAGGCGGTAACCTGCCCCCCATGTCCTCTAAGTCTTCCCGCACACCTGCAGATCCGAACATGTCGGACGGCACCGATAAGCCGACCGCGTCTAAAACGTCTTGCGGCACTGAGCTGAAGCGCACACCGCTCCATCAGGCCCACCTGGATCGCGACGCCAAGATGGTGCCGTTTGCCGGCTACGAAATGCCGGTGCAGTATGGCCTCGGTGTTCTCAAGGAGCATCAATGGACACGCCAGCATGCTGGCCTGTTTGACGTTTCCCACATGGGGATCGCCTATCTGCGCGCCAATGATGCAAGCCATGCCACAGTCGCAGCCGCGCTCGAGGCCCTGGTCCCCGCCGATATCGCAAACCTGCCCCCAGGCCGCCAGCGCTATACTCAACTTACCAATTCCGAGGGCGGCATCATCGATGATTTGATGGTCGCCCGGCCCGCCGAACCTGACCATGCCGGCTGGCTCTATCTCGTCGTCAACGCCGGACGCAAAGCAGCCGACTATGCCCATATCGCAGCCAATCTGGCCGGTGGCGTCGAACTTCTGCCTTCGGACGACTTCGCGCTCCTTGCCTTGCAGGGTCCCGAAGCCGCTGAAGTCCTCGCCAGCTACGATCCCGCCATCTCTGACATGACTTTCATGGACGCCGCCCCGGCGATGATTGACGGCGTCAACGTGCACCTCACGCGTTCGGGCTACACGGGCGAAGATGGCTTCGAACTAACCATCCCGGTCGGAGAAGCTGAACGCATCTGGCGCCTTCTCCTGGAAGACCCGAGGGTCGAGCCGATTGGTCTTGGCGCCAGGGATTCGCTGCGGCTCGAGGCAGGTCTCTGCCTTTACGGACACGACATCGACGAGACTACATCCCCGGTAGAGGCCGGGCTGACTTGGTCGATCCAGAAGCGCCGCCGCGAGGAAGGCGACTTCCCCGGCGCCGATCGCATCCGTCGCGAGATCACGCACGGGCCCCAGCGCCGCCTCGTCGGTATCAAACCGGATGGGCGCCAGCCGGCGCGCGAGAACACCCTCATCCACACGCCGTCCGGCACGCAAATCGGCCATGTGACCTCAGGCGGCTTCGGCCCGACCGTCAGCGGCCCAGTCGCGATGGGCTATGTCGCAACTGATCACGCTGCCGCCGGCACGGCTCTCACACTCGAAGTCCGCGGCAAGGCGCTGCCGGCAACCGTTACCAAGCTTCCCTTCGTCGCGCACCGCTACGTGCGCACGCCGAAATCCTGAACCAGCTATCGCCAGCTATCGAATGGAGGCCCCATGGCCGAACTCTATTTCTCCAAGGATCATGAATGGATCAGCGTCGACGGCGACATCGCCACGATCGGCATCACGGATCACGCCCAGGAACAACTGGGCGATGTCGTGTTCGTCGAAGTTCCCGAGATCGGCAAGACCGTGAAGGCCGGTGATGCCGCAGCCGTCGTTGAGAGCGTCAAGGCGGCCAGCGAAGTCTACGCACCGCTATCCGGCGAAGTCACCGAAGCCAATGGCGATCTCGACGCAACCCCTGAAAAGGTCAACGAGGACGCCGAGGGAGCTGCTTGGTTCTTCAAACTGAAAATTGCCGACACGAGCGAACTCTCAAACCTGATGGATCGCACCGCCTATGACGCCCTCGTGGCATCGGAGGACTGAATCGAATGCGTTATTTGCCACTCCAACCACATGACCGCGCCGAGATGCTTGCCGAAATCGGCGTCGGCCACATCGATGATCTCTTCAAAGCCGTGCCCGATGAGCACCTTCTCGACAAGCTCGTCGATCTCCCTAGCGCAAAAAGCGAATTCGAAGTCGAACAGGAACTTGGCCGCCTCGCAGCCTGCAACACGTCCGCGGCCTCCGGTCCGTTTTTCGTCGGCGCCGGCGCCTACCGCCATCACGTGCCGGCAACCGTCGACCACCTGATCCAGCGCTCCGAATTCCTGACCTCCTACACGCCATACCAGCCCGAGATCACCCAGGGCACACTGCAATACCTCTTTGAGTTCCAGACCCAGGTCGCACGTCTTACCGGCATGGATGTCGCCAATGCATCGATGTATGACGGCTCGACTTCGGCGGCTGAAGCCGTCCTGATGGCAAAGCGCGTCACCAAGCGCGGCAAGGCGATCGTCGCAGCCGGACTTCACCCTCACTACGCCGACGTCATCGCAACGCTCTCGAAGTTCAATGGCACGAAAGTCGAACATCTGGCCGGCACCGCCCGCGGACACGACGACATCATCGCCGCGATCGACGAAGAAACCGCCTGTGTTGTCGTCCAGAACCCTGATGTCTGGGGCACGGTCCATGATCTGACACCCATCGCCGAGGCCGCGCACGCGAAAGGTGCACTTTTGATCGGGGTCGTGACCGAGATCGTGAGCCTTGGTGCGATCCGTTCTCCAGGTGAAATGGGCGCCGATATCGTCGCCGCCGAAGGCCAGTCGATCGGCAACGGCCTCAACTTCGGCGGCCCCTACGTCGGTCTCTTCGCCACACGTCAGAAATACGTGCGCCAAATGCCCGGCCGGCTTTGCGGCGAAACATTGGATGCCGATGGCGAGCGCGGTTTCGTTCTCACGCTTTCCACCCGCGAGCAGCACATCCGCCGCGAAAAAGCGACGAGCAACATTTGTACGAATTCCGGCCTCTGCGCGCTCGCCTTCACCATCCATATGACGTTGCTTGGCGAAACCGGGCTGCGACGGCTGGCCGGTCTGTGTCACGCCAACGCTGTCGACCTGGTGGAACGATTGGACGCGATCGATGGCGTCAAAATCTTGAACGGCGATGCGTTTTTTAACGAATTCACCATCCGCCTGCCACGCAGCGCCGCTGAAGTCGTCGAGCACCTTGCCGCCAAAGGCATACTCGGCGGCGTGCCGGCGTCACGACTGCTGCCAACCAACGACGATGTCGGCCGCGATCTGATCGTCGCGTCGACAGAGGTCAATAGCGACCGCGACCGCGCAGCCTTCACCAAAACCCTCGAGGAGGCCCTCGCATGAGCCTGAACGACAAAGGCCGTCCAACCCGCCCGTCTGGCCCAGACGCGACCGCCGGCACGCCGATCGAGACCTTCACCGGCAACCGCGGTCTCGACATCGTCGAACCCCTCGTTTTCGAGATCGGCGAAACGGAGAAGACCGGCGTCGACCTCCCCCGGGGCCCGAAAGTCGCGCCGCGCCTTGGCGGGCTCGAACGGACTGATCCCATCGGCCTGCCTGGTCTGTCTGAGCCCGAGACCATGCGCCATTACGTTCGCCTCAGCCGCAACAACTATGCGATCGACACTGGCATCTATCCCCTCGGCTCTTGCACCATGAAGCACAATGCGCGCCTTAACGAGAAGATGGCGCGCCTGCCGGGCTTTGCAGACATCCATCCTTTGCAGCCCGTCTCGACCGTCAACGGTGCCCTCGGCCTTGTTCAGACACTGGCCGGATATCTGCTCGAATTGACGGGGATGCAGAGCGTTGCGATGAGCCCCAAGGCTGGCGCCCACGGTGAACTGTGCGGCATGCTCGCGATCCGGGCGGCACACGACGCAGCCGGCTCCGATCGCAGAATAGTTCTGGTGCCCGAGTCCGCCCACGGCACCAACCCGGCAACGGCAGCCTTCATGGGCTACGAGGTCCGCTCGATCGCCGCACGCCGCGATGGCACGGTCTCGGTCGACGCCGTTCGCGACGCACTCGCCGACGACGTCGCCGCAATCATGCTGACCAATCCGAATACCTGCGGCCTTTTCGAGCCCGACATCCGCGCGATCGCCGATGCTGTCCACGAAGCCGGCGGCTACTTCTACTGCGACGGCGCGAACTTCAACGCCATTGTCGGCAAGGTGCGCCCCGGCGACCTCGGCATTGATGCGATGCACATCAATCTGCACAAGACGTTCTCGACGCCCCACGGCGGCGGTGGTCCGGGAGCCGGCCCCGTTGTCCTTTCCGACCGTCTCGCAGCCTACGCCCCATTGCCCTTTGTGCGCCGCACCAGTGATGGTTTCGAGTTGGTCGAGCATGACACACAGCTCGAAAACGGCGAACAGCCGTTTGGTCGCCTCACCGCGTTCCACGGCCAAATGGGTATGTTCGTGCGTGCCCTCGCCTACATGCTAAGCCACGGCGCCGACGGCATGCGTCAGGCGAGCGAGGATGCCGTGCTGTCGGCGAACTATGTCCGCGCCCGGCTGAGCGATATTTTAACCCAACCGTTTGGTGACCAGCCCTGCATGCATGAAGTCCTGTTCGACGACCGTTTCCTCGAAGGGACGAATGTCACCACCCTCGACTTCGCCAAGGCGATGATCGACGAAGGCTTCCACCCAATGACGATGTATTTTCCGCTCGTCGTCCATGGCGCGATGCTGGTCGAACCAACCGAATCTGAAAGCCGCGCCAGCCTCGATCAGTTTATCGACGCCATCCGCCATCTCGCCCAGGCTGCCCGCGACGGCAACACGGAGCGCTTCAGCGCAGCGCCCTATTTCGCCCCCCTCCGGCGCCTTGATGAGACGCGCGCGGCGCGCAAGCCGCGCCTTGTCTGGACGCCCGAAGAACCGATTAAGGAGGCCGCTGAATAAGCGGGCCAACAGCCCCTCACAGAATACCGATGAGTTGGCTAGAGCGGGTCCGGCCTTGGTGGAACCGCTTTCGCGATTTCACTGGGGTCGGTAGTCCCGCTCTACGCTATTGGAGTAGATCATTTTTCCGGTTTAGCCGGCGATGTGCGCCACAGCCTCCGGGCTCGCCTCCACCTCTCCGCGCTCAACACGCCGCACCGCCTCGGCAATCCCGGAGTTGTAGGGCGCAGCAATGCCGATTTCGGCGCCACGACGGGCCACCAGGCCGTTCAGAAAATCGATCTCGGTACGGCGTCCCTTGATCATGTCCTGCCCCATGGAGGGACGCTGACCGCCACTGCGCGTCTTGGTCCCCGCCAGCAGTTTTTCCTCGCAAGCGGCGAACGCCGACGCGTCCCCCTCATGTGCCCCAAGCAATTGCTCCGGCGTGAGGCCATACATCATCTCGAGCGCATAACCTTGCGCGAGGCCGATCTTTACCGCTTCGCCCGCAATCATGATGGCGAGGCGCCGGGTCATCGGGTCCTGGTCGTTCGCATTGCCGCCACGTCCGGTCGCCGCCGCTACGGGATTGCGCATGCAGTTGATCACGAGTTTAGACCAGCGCTCACCCCAGAGATTGTTGGTCACTTTGGCGCTATCGATCGCAGCCAGCATTTCGGCGATGGCACGCACCCGTTCGGTTTCTCGACCATGCGGCTCGCCGACACGGAAAATCGTGTGTTCTTTTCCGCCAAGCGGCACCATACGCCGGATATGGCCCGGTTCGGTCAATTCGACCGCTATCCGGCTTGCAATGCAGCCGACCGTTTTGCCCCACCCAACGACGCCGGCAATGCGGTCTTCGTTGATGCCGTTCTGCAGCGATACAAGAAAGCCGTCAGGT
>CAZWCL010000048.1:0-11692 GCA_964632265.1 uncultured Hyphomicrobiaceae bacterium
GGTGATGGCGTGCAGGTCGACGACGCAATAGATGCACTCGTGCGTGTCCTGCATCTTCACCCATTGCACCAGCGCACCGAGATAATTTCCAAGGTGCAGTGCGCCGGTTGGTTGCATGCCGGAGAAGACACGGGGGCTGATCGGGGCGAGATCGGTCATGACGGTTGGATCTTTCTTACAATGCGGCGGGTGGAAGGCCGCGGGAGCCGCGCGGGTTATGGCGTGAGGCAGGAGCCGGTGCAAGAGGTACAGGCGAGTTCAAACATCGCCATCCACGCTGGAAGGTCCGTCCGGTGCGCGCCGTAGCATCGAAAGCTTGAGAACCCCCGTCGCCGTGACGACAGCAAAGAAAACGAGCGCTCCGCCGACGACGAGCGCACCAAGCGCTGCGATGCGATGCCAAAGCGGTTGGCCATAGGCAAGGTGCGGATCGAGGTGAGGCAGAGCAGTCCAGAGCCCGACGCCCATGGCGGCGGAGGCGGCCAGCACAAAGAAAAGACTCCGCGACAGACGGGCGTCGAAGACGAAGTCCTCACGGCGCGCGAGCCCGCCCCAAAGGAGGAACGCGTTGAGCCAACCGGCAATCGACGTAGCAAGCGCAATGCCGATATGCGGCATGTAGCCAGCGCGCTTGAATGCCCAGAAAAGTCCGAGCGACAGCACGACGTTGACCACCAGATTAACGAACGCGAACCGCATCGGCGTTCGGGTATCTTCGCGCGCGAAGTATGCCGGCTGGAAGACCTTGATCAGCACGAACGCTGGCAAACCAATGGCGAATGCCCGTAGCGCCGCCGCCGTCGCCGCAGTATCCGAAGCCGTGAAAGCAGCCCGTTGAAACAGGACCGAGATGATTGGTTCGGCTGCGACAGCAAGTGCAATCGCGGCAGGAACCGTGAGGACGAGTGCGAACTCAAGCGCGCGGTTTTGCGTGTCGAGCACCAAGGCGCCATGGCCACTGCGTAATTGCCGGGCAAGTTCCGGCAGAAGTACGACGCCAATCGCGATGCCGACGATGCCAAGCGGCAGCTGGTAGAGACGGTCAGCGTAGTAGAGGAATGAGACGGCGCCAGCCTGTAGCGAGGCAATAATAGTGCCAATGACGATGTTGATCTGCGTGATGCCGCCTGAGATCAGCCCTGGAATACCGAGCTCAACGAGACGCTTCATGTCGCTCGACCAGACCGGCCGCGTAAAACGGATATTCAGACCGGCACGCTTGATGGCGATCCAGAGCATGGCGAGTTGTGCAAGGCCGGCGATCGTGACGCCCCCCGCCAGAATATAGCCTGCGCCGGGCGCGCTTGCGTAACCGAATGTGATGATGACCAAGAGTGCCGAGATAAGTACGATGTTCAAAAGGACTGGCGCAGCGGCGGCGGCCCAATATCTGTGCACCGAGTTGAGCACCCCCGACAGGAGGGCGACGATAGACATGCACAATAGGTATGGGAATGTGATCTGTGTAAGA
This sequence comes from uncultured Hyphomicrobiaceae bacterium, assembly GCA_964632265.1. Lineage (GTDB taxonomy): Bacteria > Pseudomonadota > Alphaproteobacteria > Rhizobiales > Hyphomicrobiaceae > CAJQQK01. The sequence goes on from CAZWCL010000048.1 coordinate 1,472, forward strand.
TCGACGGCAAGATTATATTTCTGAGGATCGTCCACGAACCCGGGTGCGAGGGCGACCATCACCCAGGGCATTGCGATCATCAGGAGCATTGAGAGCACGATAAGAACCAGCGTCAGGCCCGAAAGCGCTGAACTGGCGAAGCGGGCGGCTTCGAGTTCGTCGCTCTCTTCCAGCCGCCGCGCGAACAATGGCACGAACGCGGCGTTAAAGGCGCCTTCGCCGAAGAGGCGCCGGAACAGGTTGGGGAAGCGGAAGGCGACGAAGAACGCGTCCGCGACAGGCCCGGTTCCGAGAGCGGCCGCCATCAATATGTCCCGGCCAAAGCCGAGCAGACGGCTCACCAGGGTCAGGCCACCGACCGTGGCAAACGCGCGATATAGTCTCATGGAGAGCCGCTGTAGTGAACGATTGAAGCGAGGGCAAGCATGTGATTTCGCGCATATCGGGATCGCCCGCAGCCTGCGCTGCTTGCACAGTGCGATACCCAGCCGCAATGATGCACTACGCCCAAGCACAAAGCATACAACGAGGAAGCCGATGAGCAAAGATGGTATCACTGATGACATGCGGGTGATCCCGCCGGCCGGCTCGTCGCCGGACGACCGCATGCCGCCTATTCCGGAAAGCGAACTGAGCGACGCTCAACTGAAAGCGCTCGCCAACTTCCGCGAGAAGCGCGGACAGGAGCCCGGCGGTCCGTTCGTGCCCTTGATGCGCAGCCCCGCCGTGCTGGACGTGGCGACCCAATTGGGGGCTTATCTCCGTTTCGAGTCTGCCCTTCCTCTCGAGCTTTCCGAACTCGCCATTATCATTACCGCGCGACGCTGGAGCCAGAACTATGAATGGTTCGCACACCGCCAGATCGCAGAAAAAGCCGGCCTGCCGAGCTCTATTACGCAGGCAATCCGTGATGGCCGCCGCCCCGACGGTCTCGATGAAAAACAGTTGATCGTGTACGACTTCTGCACGGAAGTGCACAGCAACGGACAGGTAACGGATGCGACCTACGAACGCGCGAAGTCGGCGTTTGGCGAGCACGGCGTCATCGATCTGACGACCATCTGCGGCTACTACTCCCTGCTGGCGATGGTGATGAATGTCGCCAAGACGGCGCTGCCTGACGGCGTAGAAGCCGAGCTGACGCCATTCAACAAGAACTGAGCCGGCCTAAGGGCCAGAAGATGAATTTTGTGAGGACATAATGGATCTAGGATTGAGCGGCCGTACGGCGGTCATCACCGGTGGTTCGAAGGGTATCGGCTATGGTGTGGCGCTGGCCCTCGCTAAAGAAGGTTGTGAAGTACACATCGCCTCGCGCGATAGCGCCACGCTCGAAACGGCGAAGGCGAACCTTAAGCAGCAGTCGGGCGTCGAGCCGACGGTTCACCCGATAGACCTTTCTGCGTCCGGTTCGGCTGACAAGCTACTTGGTGCGACCGGGATCCCCGACATTCTGGTCAACAATGCAGGCGCCATTCCGGGCGGCAATCTGCAGGCGATCGACGAAGACACCTGGCGCCGTGCTTGGGATCTGAAAGTGTTCGGTTATATAAACCTTTGCCGCTCCGCCTATGAAGGCATGAAGTCGCGTGGCGACGGCGTGATCGTGAACGTCACGGGCCTCGCAGCCGACCGCACGGACTTTTCCTACATTGCCGGTACGGCAGGCAACGCCTCGCTGAATGCATTCACCAAGGCGCTCGGATCATACAGTCTCGAAGACGGGATACGGGTTCTCGCCGTCAGCCCCGGCCCGGTCGAGACAGAACGTCTGGTCACGCTCATGAAGACGCGTGCCAAAGCTGATACGGGGTCCGAGGAAGGCTGGCGCGAATACTTGAAGGGAATGCCGAAAGGGCGTGCGGCAACGGTGGAAGAGGTCGCTGATGTGATTACTTTCATGGCCTCCGACCGTGCAGCATACGTCTCGGGGACAGTTCTCAATGTCGACGGCGGACATGGCACGCGGGGCGGAAGTTTCTCGAAATGACCGAAGCTTCCTACATCGGCGAAACGATGCAACTCGAGCACGAGGACACCGGCAGCGGCGCCCCGACGATGGTGTTCATCCACGGACTTTGCTGCGACCAGACCGACTGGCGTCCCCAGGTCGACCGGTTTGCCGGGTCGCATCGTGTGATCGCGGTAACGTTGCGGGGCCACGGCGGACAACCGGCCGGACCCGGAAACGACGCCTCGACGCTCGCGATGGAGCAACTTGCGGCCGACGCTGTAGCATTGCTGCGCAAAAAGGGTATCACCAGCGCGATTGTCGCCGGCCATTCCATGGGAACCCGCGTCGTTCACGAAATGCTCGCGCAAGCGCCGGATATCGTCGACGGGATCGTCCTCGTCGACGGCAGCGACAGCGCCTTTGGCGATCTCGCACCCGCGCTTCGGACTTTCGGTGAGGCGACATCGGGCAGCAAGCTCAAAGCCTGGCTCCAGGGCCTTTTCGAGGCGATGTTTTACGGCAACGAACAAGCCGAACTGCGGGATGCCTGCGTGGCGCGTGCCCTGAGGATGCCTGACGAGAACGTTCGCCAGCTCTATACGCATATGATGCGTTGGGACGCGACAAAAGCCGACGGCATCATGCGGGCAATAGATGTTCCGACGCTTGTCATTCAGTCAACGACACGTGGCCCCGACGGCAGCCGAAGGGCGTTGAACGAGGGCGAGATGGGTCACTATCCAGGTGTTGTTCAAGCCCGCAACAGGAACGCGTCATTTGCGCTGCTTCCCGGCCATGGCCACTTCACCATGCTGGAGGCGCCGGACTGGACCTATGACGCCATTGCATCATGGATGAGGGACGCGCGATTGCCGCGATAAAAAACGCCCGCCGGTCGGGCGGCGGGCGGATATTTTCAGGGTGGCTGCCGCAGGCGGACGGCAGCCACGTCACCATTATTTAATGGTGTCCTCCGCGATGGCGATGCCGGTGGCAGACGCGGCGCCCGTAGCGGCGCCAATGGCAGTGGCGGTGGGCGTGCCGACGGCGGCGCCAGTTACCCCAATGATCACGACGACCGCGGCCCCAGCGGCCACGACGTCCGCGCCGACGTGAATGGCGATGCCCGCGCCGCCATCGGCGATGGTAGCCGTGTGCCTTCTTGACAGTGTCACCAGAAGCTTGGATGGCGGTAGCCGGTGTGATAGCCGCAGCTTGCGCACCAATCGCACCAAACAGTGTGGCCCCGAGAGCCCCCAGTGCGAACAAGGCGGCTGCAATATACGATCGATAGGTACTCATGAACCTGACCTAACCTTTCGGTTTCGTTGTGACGCCAGAGGTCCGGATTGAGGGCCTGAAGAAGGGCTGACGTCGGCGGAAAGGTAAGACCTATAGACCGGGCCTTGAACGTTTCCTTACAACTCTATTCATGTTCGGTTCATGTGGGGGAGAGAACACGTCGACAGTGGACGTTAAGAGTACCGATTGAAAAATAATCCGCGCGCAAGAACTCTTGCGAGGGGTTGCAGCGAACTGCAACACCTCGGTTTTTTCCTCTGTCCGAGAGCCTACTCGGCAGCCTCTGCGTGGCCTTCGCCGGGCCCTTCGACAACCTTGGTCGCGAAGTCGGCGGGCGAGACGATTTCAAGTACCTCGAAGTCGTTCGAGCAGGCGATCTCGCGGTGCGGGATCATGGGCTTCTGCAAGATGACGTCGCCTTTTTCGATGCGCTTGACGCCCTTGCCTTCATATTCGAATTCGGCCCAGCCATTGAGCACGTAGACGAACTGGAAGTCGCATTCGTGGATGTGCCACTGCTGGACCTCGTCAGCCTGCTCCTTGCCGTTGTGGCGGATGACATGCGCGACGAAATCACCTTTCGTGCCGTCTTTCGTGCCAACGTCGCGGTATTCGAAAATCTCGCGCAGACCCGGCGTCCATTCGGCGTCGGATGCCTTGTTGTGCACGAAATCCCAGTGGTCGGTGTTCTTGAGTTCAGACATGGGTCGCTTCTCCTTCAGGTTGGATATTTCACCGCTAGTATATCACGGCAGCCCGCTGGCGGGCACCGCTGGCAACAACGCGCCTGCGCATTTTTAACCAGTGAACTCGGCACTCGATACCCTGTATTCGCACGCCCAGTTCTCCATTGTCACAAGCTGAAAAATAAAAAATACTATGCAGGTCAGAGGGTTGCATAAGACGCCTCTCAATATTTCAAATTTTCAAATCGAAATGCAATCATGGCCGGAAACCTGATCAAACCACCGTCACGCCACTGTCGACCGATAGTATCTGCCCCGTTGTGATCGCGGATTCGTCCGAGCCGAGGTAAACGGCCATTTGCGCGATGTGGATGGGTTGGCCGAGGCCGAGCAGATGCGTTTCGCCGATCTTCGAGACTTCGGGGCTTGCATCGAGCAGCTTCTTGACCCGATCGGACAGCGTGACCGACGGTGCAATGGCGTTTACCCGGATCTTGTGAGGCGCGTATTCGACCGCCATCGAGCGCGTCATCGACGCGATCCCGCCCTTCGCCGCCGTGTAGCAGTCGCGCCCCGGTAACGCCATCAGGGCGACGTTCGATGCCATGTTGATTACCGACCCGCCACCGGCTTCGATGATTTTCGGAATGGCGATCTGAGAGCAAAGAAACGTGCCGTAGAGATCGAGCTTTATGACGCGCCAGAACTCCTCTTCCGGCGCCTCCGTGACGGGACCGTCCTCGATCGTCGAACCACCGGCGTTGTTATGGAGGACGTCGAGTTTACCAAAGCGCGAGACAGTCTCGGCAACCGCAGCTTCGACGCTCGCACGGTCGGTGACATCGCAATGAATGGCGATCGCATCGCCGCCGCTGTTGCCGCCTCGACTACGTGCAGATTCCGCGGCAGCCTCACCGAGCTCATGATTGATCTCAGCGATTGCAACCCGTGCGCCCTCTTCCGCGAACCGCTCAGCGGTCGCCCGCCCGATGCCGCCACCGCCGCCTGTAATGAAAGCCACCTTGCCGTCCATGCGTCCCATGGAATTCTCCTTGGAGGAGTTAGAGTGTTCGGTATTGACGCCTATCGGCTACCCCGAGGGATTTCGGCTCGGCGCCCGCGGAAACTGAACCCGTCATTGTTATTCGTCCGGCTTGCCGCCCGGCCACACGGGTGCGCCGGCAAGGCTTGGCCAGCCAGCGGGTGACTCGGCGGCTTCACGATTGGCCGCGACCGGTTTGGCGGCGTCCCAGTTGGCGGCAATGTAGCGGTTGCCGGTGACATCTCCTGCGGCCTCGGAGGCGAGCCACAGCATCGGCGGCACCATGGCCGCTGTGGGAATGAGATCGGCACGGTCGTAGCCGGATTCTTCTGGCACCATGGCGGTATCCGACGGCCCGCCGGGGACCACCACGTTGACGGTGATGCCGAACGGCTGGAACTCCTGAGCATGGCCGGCGCTCATTGCTTCCATACCGGCCTTGGACGGCCCATAGGGATGAAAGCGCCCGCGCAGCATGGTAAACATCGAGGTCGTCACGTTAATGATGCGACCCCACTTCTGTGCCTTCATTGCGGGGACGACTGCACGCGTCAGATACCAGGCCCCGGAAAAGTTGATGGCGAGGAACTTGTCCCACATTTGTGGTTCGATCTGATCGATGGTGACGAGGTCGGTCATATGGTGGGGCGAGATGGCGTTCATGCTGATCGCGCCGTTATTGATCAGGATGTCGACCGTGCCGGTGTCCTTGATCTGCGCTTCACACGCCGCATTATCCGAGATATCGAGGATCTGCGTCGTGACGCGGCCGCCCGTCCCGCTGGCCTTCACCTCGTCGGCGAGACCGGCAAGACCGTCCGCGGCGACGTCCGTTGCGATGACCCGCGCACCGGCTTCGGCGAAAGATTTCGTGAGCACACGCCCGAAGCCGCCGGCAGCACCGGTGATCAAGACGGTTCGCCCGTTAAGTTGTTCTGCCATGCGTCGGCGCCTCCGTTCGGCTTCTTCAACCGGTCCCGCAATGAACGGGACGTCAAAAGTTTTGCAAGGAAGGGTAGGCCGACTTGCCGCAGCCCGAAAGGCGGTGTGCCCGATTGGCCGGCCCTCGAACCCCTAAATCACGGAGCGGATGGGCTGGCTGATGGCACCGTGGCGCCGGGAGCTGCGTCGGCCACGTCCTCGGTCTCGAGGATTTTGGCAAGGCGCTTGCGGATATTTTCCTGGCGCCGCGGGTCAATAATCTTCTTGGCTGTGAGATCGGTGACGTAGAAAACGTCCACCGCTTTTTCGCCGAAAGTGGTGATATGGGCCGAGTTGATGTCGAGGTGGAGGTCGGAAATTTCCGACGTAAGTTCGTAAAGCAGGCCGGGACGGTCGAGCCCGGCGACTTCGATGACCGTAAAGTGGTCGGAAAGGTCGTTGGCGATTGTGATTTCCGGTTCGACGGCGAAAGCATCGATGCGACGTTCGGATGGTCGTTTGCGCTCCAAAGTCTGGCCGAGCCGCAACTGGCCAACCAGCGTCTGCTCGATAAGGCGTTGGATCTGGTCGACGCGGCGCTTCTCGTCTTCGTCCTCCGGGAAACTGCGCTGCAGCGAGAAAGTATCGAGCGCCAAACCTGTACGTGTCGTGGAAATTTGCGCCCCGATGATGTTAGCACCGGCAGCCGCACAGCATCCCGCCAGGATCGACAGCAGCCGTGGGTGATTAGGTGCGAGGATTTCGAGGTCGGTGATCGCTGTGAAGGCATCGGACCGGTATGAGACGGCGATGGGATCGCCGCTGCCAATCGAGCTTCGTATTAGTTTGGCATGCTCGACCTGCCGGTCAGTGTCGGTTCTCAGCCAGTAGTTGGTGTAGTGATTGGTGATGAAGTATTCGACGTCGTCCGTCGCCCAGTCGGCCAGCGCCTCGCGCAAGCGTTCTTTAGCCGCCTCGGCCCGTCCGGCGCGGCTTCTGGTGAGCGCGCTGCTGCCGCCACCGACCACAAGCTCCGTCTCGTGATAAAGCTCCCGCAGAAGCTGTCCTTTCCAGCCGTTCCAGGTGCCGGGACCGACAGCCCTGATATCGGCGACGGTCAGGAGTAGGAGGAGCTTGAGGCGTTCGCGCGTCTGGACGACTTCGGAGAAATCGCGGATCGTTTTCGGGTCAGAAAGGTCGCGGGTCTGGGCAACGTTGCTCATCGTGAGATGTTCGCGGATCAGCCAGACGACGGTTTCGGTTTCACCCTTGGTCAGGCCGAGACGCGGGCATAGGTCGGCAGCGATCCCGGCGCCGACGACAGAGTGGTCCTCCGTCCGTCCCTTGCCGATATCGTGCAGGAAGGCTGCGACGTAGAGTGCGCGGCGGTTGTTGATGGTTGAGATGATTTCGTTGGAAAGCGGCAGCGTCTCGGCGAGTTCTCCCTGCTCGATTGCCGTCAGTTGCCCGACGGTGCGTACAAGATGCTCATCCACCGTGTAGTGGTGGTACATGTTGAATTGCATCATCGAGACGACACTGCCGAAATCCGGAACGAAGCGGCCAAGGACACCCGTCTCGTTCATGCGCCGCAGCGTGTGTTCTGGCCGCTTGTTGTCGATCAACAGCGTCAGGAGGATACGATTGGCTTCGGCGTCCTCGCGAAGCTGATCGTCGACCAGCCGTAGCGAGTCGCGGATCAGGCGAAGCGCGCGCGGATGCAGGAAGGTCGCCGTCTCCGCAGCCTGCTGAAAGATACGCAGGAGATTGACCGGGTCGCGATTGAACGTGTTGGCATCAATGACGTTAAGGCGGTCGTTGTCGATCCGGAAGTCGGTCGTCTTCCGCACCCGCCGCCGCGTCGCCCAGTTGAGCGGATTGAGGTATTGCTGGACGCGGGGGACATTGGTCAGTTGTTGCATCTCGAGCGACGAGCATAGAATGGCGGTGAGTTCGCCGACATCCTTCGCAACGAGAAAGTAGTGACGCATGAACCGCTCGACGGCGAGCAGACCATCGGCTTCGCGGTAGTTGAGTTGCTCTGCGATAGCGGGCTGGACGTCGAAGGCAAGTCGCTCATCCGCCCGTCCCCGTTCGAAGTGGAGATGGCAGCGGACGGTCCATAGGAAGTCTTCTGAGCGGTGGAACGTCGTGATTTCCACGGGCTCGAAGATGCCCTCCGACAGTTCCGAGAGGCCTTCGCCGTAGACGTACTTCGCAAGCCAGTGCAGCGTGTGCAGGTCGCGCAGCCCCCCTTTGCCGTCCTTGACGTTGGGCTCGACGCGGTAGCGGCTCTCGCCGGTTTGCTTGTGGCGGCTCTCGCGTTCCGCCATTTTTGCAGCGATGAAGTCGCGTGCGCCGCCTTCGATGACTTCTTTGCGGAACCGTTCAATGAAGCTGTCGTAGAGGTGTCGATCGCCAAGGATGAAGCGGGCATCGAGCAGCGAAGTGCGGATCGTCATATCGCCTTTGGCATGGGCAACGCATTGCGCGACGGTGCGTGTTGCGTGGCCGACCTTGAGACCGAGATCCCACAGAAGATAGAGCATGTATTCAGCAACGCTTTCGCACCACGCCGATCGCTTGTAGGGCAGGATAAAAAGCAGGTCGACGTCGGAATAGGGCGCGAGCAGACCGCGCCCGTAGCCCCCGGTCGCGACGATTGAGATAGCCTCGTCCGGCCCGTCGCTTGTAGAGATGTGATAGACGTGGGCGGTAATATAATCGTAGATCAGCCGGATCAGCTCATCGTGAAAGTGTGAGAGGCTTGCCGCGCAGTCCCGCCCCAGATGTGTGGCGACGAGGCGCGTCTGTGCGTCCGCCTGCGCATCGCGCACGAGTTCCTTGAGGCGCGCCAGCACTTGCGGCCGGCATGCTTCCGGCCCCTCCGATGCCTTAAAGAGCGCGGTCAGCTCATGACGCAGGGCGTTGCCGTCAAAGAACGGTGCGGTCGGCAGGTCGACGATGGCGGTGTCTTGCATGGGCTTTGGCGCTTGCGGCGTGCGATGGGCCGCGTTGTTGTTGGGTGCTGCTTCCCTGACTTAGCGGGAAACATCGGTGCGCCGCAAATTCTGTTCAAGACTGGTTGTCATCTCGGTCGCTCTGCAGGCGCTTGAGTTCGTAGAGCAAGTCGAGCGCGGCGCGCGGCGTCAGCTCATCCGGATTGATACTGTCGAGGGCTTCTTCCAGCGGACCCGGCCGGCTCTCGGGCTGGAAACACGTCTCCGGCTCGGCGAGCGCGACGGCAAACAGTGGCAGTTCTTCGAGGCTTGTGACGTTGCCGCGCGCATGCTGGCCTTTTTCGAGGACCGCAAGGATCTCCTTGGCGCGGCGGGTAACTTTTTCCGGCAGGCCCGCGAGACGCGCGACCTGGATCCCGTACGAGCGGTCAGCGGCCCCCGCCCTGAGCTTATGCAGGAAGACGATCTCGTCCTTCCATTCCTTGACGTCGACGGTGACGTTCGCGACTTGGTCGAGCCTTTCAGCTAGGGTCGTAAGCTCATGATAGTGCGTTGCAAAAAGCGTCCGGCAACGATTGACGTCGTGAAGGTGTTCGACTGTTGCCCACGCGATCGAGAGGCCATCGAAGGTCGATGTGCCGCGGCCGATTTCATCGAGTATCACGAACGACCGCTCGGTTGCCGCCGTGAGGATGCCGGCGGTCTCGACCATCTCGACCATGAAGGTCGACCGGCCGCTTGCGATATCGTCGGATGCGCCGACACGGGAGAACAGGCGGTCTACGACGCCGATGTGCGCGTGCCCGGCCGGCACGAATGAGCCGATCTGTGCCATCAGGGCAATGAGAGCGTTCTGGCGCAGGAATGTGGATTTACCCGCCATGTTGGGACCGGTGACGAGCCATATCGAGCCGGTATTCGTTTGGTCGAAGCCCGGCGGGTAGGCGGCCCGGTTGCCGTCACCAGCGCCCGTATGTCGGTAGTCATGGTGGGCGGCCGCCGGCGACGCGCCGGCTGCGTTCCCGGCGCTGTCCCCGGCGCTGTCCCCGGCGCTGTCCCTGACCGGCTCGGAGATCGGCCCGCGCGCGCGTTCCGGCGGCGGCAGCGTCAGGACGCAATCGTTTCGGATGAACGGCCCGGAAAGCTCGCGCGCAAGCGCTTGCTCGACGACGGGATGGCGCCCGTCGCGGATTTCGAAGGTTAGCGTATCGTCGACGATGGGCCGGGTGTAGTTCTCTTTCTCGGCGAGTTCGGCAAGGCTTGCGAGGCAATCGAGGTGGGCAAGCCCCGCGGCGAGCCCGGCCAGCGGGTCCTCTTCCGCGGCGATAGCGGCGGCGAGATTGGCGAATATCTCGT
>CAZWCL010000049.1:0-11663 GCA_964632265.1 uncultured Hyphomicrobiaceae bacterium
ACATCATTCATTTTGCAATATAGTACTGCGGTGTTCGCCGGGTGGACGCGGGCGTGATAAATGGTTGAGCCTGAGAAGACGACCATGTCGCCCAATTCATCCTTCATGCATACGGCATCCGAGCGATCGTAGATTTTGCGAGGATCTTGGTATTCGTCTTGGCTGAGGTATGTCGCTTTCTCGTTGGGATTTTCGCTGCGGTCCATATCAGGAAAGACGTAGACGGCGGAGGCTTCCGGAATGTCAATTGGGAAACCGACGGTCAAACCCGACGCTGCGCGGTCCTTATGAGGATACGGGTAGGGTTTGGACGTGTCTTCGTAAATCATCAGGTGGCGTTCGGACAGAACAGCGGCTTGCGCGTTCAGGCCGGATAACGTGCAGAGCGCGTCGCGAAATTCCAATGCATCGTCACGTGAGGGAAACTCGAACTTGTACTGCCGCTTGTGGCCGGGCATGCGGTTGGCCTCAAGATCGTCGCGCTCGCCTGCTTCGATTGAAGCGAGAAAAGACTTCATGTGGGCAACGAAGGCGTCGTCCAGAACGTCTTTCATGTTGATGTAGCCGTTGGTTTGAAAGGCCTCACGGTACGCAGCTACGTCCTTTTTAAACATGGTTTAATACCCTCTTTTCAACCCTTCGGTTGCTGTCTCATAACGGAATAGATGGCTGGCGGCGGCGGCAGCAATTGCTGCGCGCGTCTCAGTTTTGCATGGCGGCTTGGCGGCTGCATGCGCTTGCGCAAGAAAGAGTTAAGATTTGAGCCCGCATGCCGTGGCCGTATTCGTGGCCCTTTGGTGCTTCGCAGCAAGGCGCTTTCTACGGTGATGTGGCGCGGTCGACCTTTGGTATGAGTTGGTTATAGTTGACCGTATTCGCTGCGGGAATCTTGCGCCGTGAAAGCACACTCATGACGTTGTTGACTGCCATCAATCCCATTTGCCGCGATGTCTCGTGTGTCGCCCAAGCGATATGCGGGGTTGCCACCACGCCGGGGTGATCCAAAAGGGCGTGGGGAATGGAAGGTGGTTCTTCTGCGAGACAATCTAGGCCGGCGGCGCCAACCTGCCCCGTCTGCAGCGCTTTGAGGAGTGCCGCTTCGTCGATCAGGCCACCGCGAGCGGTATTGATTACCATCGTACCAGCCTGCATCTTGGCGAACTCGTATTCGCCAAGCAAATGGCGGGTTTCGACCGTAAGTGGGCAGTGCAGGCTGACAATATCATTCGATCGAAGTAATTGATCGAGATCTTCCGTCAGTTGAACATGGTGAAAGCGTGGATGCGGCGGTCGAGGGTTCGGGACAAACGCCGTGATCTCCACGTGAAACGTCTTTAAGAGGCGTGCGAACTCCTGACCGATCCGCCCGTAGCCTATCAAGCCAACGCGCTTGCCGCTCAATTCGAGCCCGCGGTGCGAGGCCTTGTCCCAATGGCCTTCGCTGAGGCGGCGATTGAGCGTAGTAATCTGTTTGAGGGCACACAGCGTCAGAGTCAGCGCATGTTCGGCGACGGCAGTCGCGTTGGCGCCGGTGGTTACCATGACGGCAATGCCTGCCGCCGATGCGGCGGCGACATCGACCGTGTCGACACCGACGCCGTGTTTGGCGATGACTTCGAGGTTCGGCGCCGCCGCGATGGCGTGGGCATCGATCCGGCCCTTGCGTAAGATCACAGCGTCCGGCCGGAACGCTTCAAAGAGTTCGGGGATAGACCGATTTGACGGATCTGGTTCGCTGGCAATGAGTTTGATGCCATCGTTGAGCAGTAAAGCGTCCCGCGCTTCCGCGGCTATCATGTTTCCCAGTATCAGAACCGTCCGACTCATTGCGTTGCCTCACTTGACCCGACGATACGAGCGGACCCGGCTCGGGATCTGCAACTCAGCGTCGCTTTTTTTGAGCGAGAAGCGTTTGCCAAGCCTGCCTGCGAAGCGCAGCAAGCTGTCACGGCACTTGCCGAGTAGGGACAGCCCGTGATGGACACTCGGATAAGGGTCGCTAACCTGAAAAACGGGAAATGTGATCCGATGTGTCGCAATATCTTGCGCCCACGCGATTACCGTAAGCTTGCCGGTGCGGCGTAGGGCCAACATCGCCAGGACGTCGGCTATCGGGGACCAAAGGTAGCGGCCTTCTTCGTAGGACGAAAAAAGGGGCGCGGGCTGGCCGGTCAGATGGCAATAAGCAATCACGTCAAGAGGAGCGCCAGAGCGGACGATCAGTTCATGAGAAGCCACGTAGCGGGCGTTGACTTCGATGATTTTCAAGGTGCTGCCGTCGCGCTTGAACTCAATATTGCCGGTGCCGCGGAAGCCAATGTGCTCAAAGAACCGGCGGCCCATTTCCGCGACGTCGGGCTGCCACTTTGTGACGTGGCAGGCGCCGGCACCGTAGCCGAGCGGATAACGGCGAACGACCGATTTAGTGAAGTCGTAAAGCCTCTCTCCGTTTTCCGTTATATAGGTGAAATAACTGCAAAGCTGGTCGTCTTCGCCCGGGATCATCTCGACAACCATCACATCAAGATTGGCGTCGAAGGCGCGTTTGGCATGATCGCGCAGCTCATCGAAGCTATCCTCGGCGACCAGGACCTTTGAACCAATGATCCGGTTGAACTCGTGTGTGTTCAACGCCTTGATCATCGCTGGCAGCTCAATGCTCGTACGTAGCGCGTCGACATCTTCAAGCGTTTTGACGCGAAACTGTTGAGGCGCGGGGACACCTGCCGCTTCTGCCAGCTCCACTGTCTTTTGCTTGTTCAGCAGCACAAGATGCAGTTCGGCGTCGAATTCTTCGAGAATGTATCGCTCGCGCAGGGCGTTTTCATACTTTGCGAAGAACTCGATCGCGTCATCATTGCCCGCGATCAGGAGACTGCCATGATAGGCGTCACTGTCCGTGCCGAGTAAGAGCTCATGCCAATGTTCGATGAGGTCGACGCCGTCGGGTATGGTTAAGGCACGCTTGCAGTAGCGCGAATAGAGCGCCCAGCAGATCGTGGGCCCCGATACCGTGATGTCGACCCCGAGCCGGCCGAGATTTCTCACGACCGCCAGTGAGTTCTCCTGTCCCGCAAGGACGATCACGGGTGTCGCGGGGTCGAAGCTATCCGGACGACTAGCTCGCATTCGCGTTTACCTTTATCGTTTTCTGTTCGTCGCGATCGGAGCCGGCATGCTTTGGAGCAGCACCGGAATTCTCCGTTCGAGCGGGGCGGGTTTGTCCGCGCAGCGCGCCTTCGCCGGTAGTGAAGATGTGCTCCAGGATGTGTTCGGCGACGGGCGTTACCTTCTGACGATCCGCCAGAAGATAGTGGTGGTGGATGCCAGGGGGCGAATTGATCTCGATCACCGCGCCGCCAGTCTGGCTCAAGGGACGTGTGATGTCCGACGTTTGAATATCTATGCCGCCGAGCGGGATCCCCAGATCGGCCATGATCCTTTCACCCATAGCGATGACGTCGGGATGGACGTCGTCACGCACATTGTGGTTCTGGGCCGCTGAGTTGTCGTTGATTGCCGTCTTGATCTGGACTTCTTCGCCGGCGGCCGGCACTGACGATGTCGTCAGGCCCTGACGCGAAAGCGTTGAAGTGCAATCCTGATTGATCCGGATTGCGAGGAGCGCCGAAATCGGCTTGCCGCGCAGACGGCGCTGGTTTTCTTTTTTGATGAGTTGTTTGATGCTCGAGCGGCCGTCACCGGTCACTGTGGCTGGGTCGCGGCGAACGGCGTCAATATAGTGGCCGCCGACGTAAAGCAGCCGATAGGAGCCGCCGATGATGTGTTTTTCGACGAGGATGGTGTCGGCGTAGCGGGCGGCTTTGCGTAGGGCGTCGCGCAGTGTTTCCACTTTGGTGATGTGGGTTGTGACACCGCGCCCGCCGGCGGTGCCACTTGCCGGTTTGACTACGACACAGCGGTCCTGCGCCTCGAAGAACCTGACGGCATCGTCAATATTGCTCTTTGTGATCAACGCGTTCGGAGGAGTCGGGTAGCCGCGTTCGCTGAGTAATTCCTCAGTTGCGGCTTTGTCCATGAGAACGTGGTGGAGCAGGATCGGATTGAGGTTCGTCTGCGTCAGATAGACAATCGTCGCCTGATCGCCGCGCCGGATCATCTCATAGCCGTTGCGCCATGGGGTAGAGCTGGCGCCGATGTTGCGCGCAGCTTCTTCCCATAACTCACGATAGAACGTGCGCCTGAGCCCGCGAAATTTCAGACGAACCGGTAGCGTTGGTATGTCTGCCTTATGGTACAGGCGCAGAACACGCTGTGTTGCCAGCCTGCCAAGCGAGATGGCGGAATTAATCTTCATCTATGCTGCATTTGGTTTGTGCCAATAGCGTATCGACCCATTCCTGGGAGAAAATGCCTTTCTTCACATTTTCGATGTAGTCGGCGAGCGCGGCTGATTTGGCTTCGAGTTTTTCAGCAAGGCGCTCGGCGTAGTCACGACGAACAACGACGATGCCGCTATTGTCGGCAGTGATGATGTCTCCGGGCTCGACAACAATGCCGCCGCATGAAATCGAGTGGTTCAGTTCCCCCGGGCCACGGTGCAGGGGGCCGAAAGGCGTGATGCCACGGCAGAAGACGGGGATACCGGAGTCGCGGACCTGGTCGATATCGCGAACCAGGCCATCGATCACGAAGCCCGCAACGCCCTTGTGTTTGGCCTTATTGGTAATGAGGTCTCCAAGAACGGCGTTCTTGTTGCTCTCGGAGGTGTCGATGACTACAACGTCTCCCGGCTGAATAAGGTCCAACGCCTTGTGGACCATAAGATTGTCGCCCGGATAAACCTTTACCGTCAGCGCCGGGCCGGCAACGCGGCAGCCGTCAACCACGCCGCTGATGTCGCCGTTCATGGTGAACATGCGATTAAGTAAATCCGAGACGTCTGGTGTTTCGAAAGCCGCGATGCGGTCAATGACCTCTTTGGATGGGCGCTCGAAAGTCGTGCGAATTCTGAAACCAGGGCCGGGAATGATGGCCGCCGACTGCGGCGTCTTCGACATCTGTTCAATTTCTGATTCGGTGGTCAGTAGTTGCATGGGAATCTAACTCCACTGGGCGCCGTACTTGGGAATATTAATACAAGGTCGTGGGGATAACGCCGGCTACGGGGCTGCCAACGCGACTGCACGGTTGCGGAACGTATGGGTTCTCCCTCGGGGCAGGTTATGCATTCGGAGGCGCTGATTTGCCGGTAGGTTGCCTGCCGTCAGTAATGCCAAATCGTATGCGTTCAGCAATGACATGCTCGGAAAATGATTACCAACGTCGACTGCGGCCACCGTTAATGTAAAGCGGCGATGAATATTGATGCCTGGTGGCCCTGTTCTCTACGATGCCTGAGACAGCGAAATTGGGCTCAGTAGTCTGTTTCGGACGGCTTGAAATCATGTGGCGCGATGGTGTGATGAAACGTGCTGATCGTCAGTTCGTCTGGTCCGGTGGCGGCGGGATGAACGGGCGATATCTCTGTGTTTAGCGACAATTGAATATGAAACCGGCGCTGCGAAGAACTTTGTTCGCGCTCGTGATCTAGGAACAGGATCTATCTATTATGGAGATTCGCGGGGACAAAACTCGCTATGGCGAAATACGAGAAAACCTTTTGTCCGACCGGCGCCGATGGTTGGTGACGGGTGGCGCCGGTTTTATCGGCTCGAATCTCGTCGAGGCCTTGCTGTTGCTCGATCAGGAGGTCGTCTGCCTCGATAACTTTGCGACGGGATACCAGCGCAACCTTGATGAGGTGCGGGGGGTGGTCAGCGCTGAGCAGTGGGCGCGATTCCGGTTGATAGAAGGTGATATTCGCGACGCGGCGCTGTGTGAAGACGCGGTCCGGGGCGTGCGCCATGTGCTTCATCAGGCGGCGCTTGGTTCGGTGCCACGCTCGCTGGCGGATCCGCTGACTTCCAATGACGTGAACATCTCCGGATTTCTAAATGTTCTGGTCGCGGCACGCGATGCGGATGTCGCGAGTTTCGTTTACGCCGCTTCGTCTTCCACCTATGGCGATCATGAGGCGTTGCCAAAGGTTGAAGAACGGATAGGCAATCCGTTGTCGCCCTATGCCGTCACGAAATACGTCAACGAACTTTACGCGGATGTTTTTAAGAGAGCGTATGGCTTCCGCGCGACGGGGCTGCGCTATTTCAACGTGTTTGGCCGCCGGCAGGACCCCGACGGTGCTTACGCTGCGGTGATCCCGAAGTGGACAGCGGCTTTGCTGACGGGAGACACCGTGATGATCAACGGTGATGGCGAGACCAGCCGCGACTTCTGCTACGTCGACAACGCGGTTCAGGCGAACATTTGCGCGGCACTCGCGGATGAGGAAGCGCAGGGCGAGGTTTACAATGTGGCGGTCGGGGACCGCCTCGACCTCAACGAATTGCATGCCTCCTTGCGTGCCGCTCTCAGCGGTGTCGGTATAGCGACGAAGCCCGAGCCTCACTACCGGGATTTCCGGCCAGGTGATGTCCGTCACTCGCAGGCCGACATAAGCAAGGCACGGCGCTTGCTTGGGTTTGAACCGACACACCGTGTGCGTGACGGTATTGCAGAAGCTATGCCGTGGTACGTCGGGTTCTTTTCGTCGACGAAGCAAAGTGAACCAATCGCGTGATCCTATGAGGCCTGACATTCAAGTCATCGGTGCGCGCGGCGTCCCAAACGTAGAGGGCGGTGCGGAAAAGAACGCCGAAACACTGTTCCCGATGTTTGTCGATGCCGGGTACCAAGTCGAATTGGTCGGTATTAAGAGATTCTGCCCATTCGATAGATTTCGTGGCATGCGCATCACGAGACTGCCGACGGTCGACATCCTGAAGACAGACAAAGTATTCTATAATTTCTTCGCTTTGGTGCGGGCGTGTTTCACTCGTCCCAGGATCGTACACTTGCAATGCTTGAACTCGGCGCTTTTTCTGGTTTTCTATAAACTCGCCGGGCTCAAGGTCGTGATGCGCTATGGCTCGTCGGATTACGAGTTTGATAAGTGGGGGTTTGTGGAGCGGCAGATTCTGAAGCTTTGCGAATACCAAATCCGTTTTGCTAATCACGTAATTACGGTGTCCGACACGTTTCGTCACGCATTGGTTGAGCGACATGGCTTGTCGCGAGTCACCGTTATTCCGAACGGCCTCGATCCTGTCGAGGTTTCAGCTGAGGCCGAGGCGCTTCTCCAGTCGCTCGGTCTCACGGACAAGCGCTTCGTCCTATCGGTCGGACGTGTCACGGCGGATAAATCGTTTGAGACGCTGGTTGAGGCGCACCGTCGACTTGCAAATGAAGATGTCGAGTTGATCGTCGCCGGTGGCATAGAACCGGGCTACGGCGACAAATTCACGGAACTTGCCGACAAGCGGGTACGGTTCATCGGACGCGTCGATCGTGACCTGCTGTCAGCACTTTATTCAAACTGCCGAGCTTATGTGAACTGCTCGCGTCATGAAGGTCTCTCAAACGCCGTCCTGGAGGCGCTTTCGTATCGTGCCCCGGTTGTGCTGAGCGACATTCCAGCGAACAACGAAATGAAGCTTCCGAGCGTAAACTATTTCGAAACAGGCAATGCCGACGCGCTCGCTGACACGTTAGCAGACGTTCTCGCTACGCCGCAGCGCTACGTTTGCGACACAGATCAATTTGCGTCATGGGACGAGGTTTTCGCGCGTACTTGCGCGGTTTACGCCAACGTCTTGCCCGGCCATTTCAATACCGAAGCCAGGTCTCAGGCCGAAGCTTCGATGCCGACGCATGTATCAGACAAGCCATCACCTGTACGCGGGTGAGGAGGAGACCAAGGATGCCGAACCGATTTTTTTGCTGGCCAGCGCTCAAGCCGCTGGCGAATTTCAGCGCCCTGGCCATTCTGGCGATTTCGTCACCGGTGGCAGCGGCCGAACAACAAGCGGATGACGCACGCGCCGGCGTTGTTGCCAAGTCAAAGATGATGAGCACGTATGGTGCACGGGTCATCGGTGCGCGCACGCGAGGGGGGGCTGCGCCTTTCGGTAAGATTTATCGCGTCACAACGCTGGCCGATGACGGACCGGGCTCGCTGCGCTATGCCGTTCGCCGGCATGGTCCACGTATCGTCGTTTTCGAGGTGGCAGGCGTCATTCAACTCGAGAACGATTTGAGGGTCTATAATCCCTGGATTACGATTGCGGGTCAGACGGCGCCTTCGCCAGGTATCACGCTCAGCGGCGCGACCGTGCGCATCCGTACGAGTAATGTCGTTCTGCAGCATGTTGCGGTCAGACCGGGCCCATCGGCGGATGAACGCGTCAACCGCATACGCGATGCGATCTCCATTTCGATGTGCTCGCGTTGCAAAGTACCGCCTCACAACATTCTGATCGATCAGGTCAGTGCCAGTTGGTCGACAGATGAAGTAATCGGGCTTTTCGGTGGTGAAATGCGGGCCATTACGATCCGCAACTCGATCGTGGCTGAAGCACTGCGTCGGGCGGGACACCCAAAGGGGGCGCATTCGGCGGGGATGCTGATCGGAAGTGGTGTGCTTGGTGTAGAAGTGGTCGGCAATCTTTTTGCGAACAATGGTTTTCGCAATCCGGCAGTCAATGCCGGCGCCTCCGCCGTGATCGTGAACAATTATATTTACAATCCGCACAATCTGGCGGTTCACGTCAACGCCGGGCCGAAATCCTCCCGCCCTACGCGCGTCGCCATGATTGGAAATGTGCTTGATGCGGGGCCGGACACACGTGAGGACGTCGCGACTATTGCGCTTGCCAGAAAGATGCTCGAGAGGACGCCGGATGCCGTTGTCTTTTCGGCGCGAAACCGGAATGGGGTTGTCGGTGGCAGCACGCTTTCGAAGCCGTCCAATTTCAGGCCGCGAGGCCGTCCGGCATTGCTGCCGGCGAACTGGGAGCTGGTTCCGTCGGACCTTCTGGTGGAGCGCATCCTCCGTGACGCCGGCAGCCGGCCCGGCGATCGTGATGCGACTGATACGCGTATCATAAACGGTGTCAAGGAGCGTTCCGGACGTATTGTGGATGCACCGCCGGAGGTGGTCGAGACGTCGAATGATGCACCTCTACAGAGCGAATTGACCATCCCACGTTTCCCGTTCTCGCAGTCAGGAATCCCGGGGATGCTGCGTGTCGAAGCGTGGCTATGTCTGAGTCACTTCGAGGTCGGTGGGCCACCGAACCGTCAATGCAATCAAACGAGCGCCAGCCTCCGTGATGCGCTGGTCACGACAGGTCTCCTGCCGCGTCAGTGATACCGAGCCCTGTTGGTGGTCAACGATTTCGTATTCACCGCCCCATTACATCAAAGTTACTAACCAGCCATGCAAGACACGCATTCCGAAGCTCCAGCGAAGCCTGCGCCTCATCCGATCGACGAGGCGATGTTGCGTGAACGCCAGCAACTCCAGAGCGACTACAACCGGGAGAGCGATGCCATCGATCTCAAGTGGCTTCTTGCCACGCTGTACACGGGAAGGCATTTGATTGTCGGCTCAGTAGTGATAGCTGCGCTGCTGGCGATGGCGTATGTGATGACGGCAACACCGCGTTACGAGGCAGCTTCGCAACTGCTGATCGAAAGCCGGCGTCCGAAAATCATGGCGGGCGACGAAGTTGCACCGGGGCTCGATACCGGCCGGTATATGATTAGCCAAGTCATTGACAGTCAGATCGAATTATTGCGGTCGCCAAGCCTTGCCGAGCGCGTTATCCGGGACTTGGATCTCAGGGAATTTCAGAAACGCGATTCTGGCTGGCTCTCCGGCTTTTTCGGCCCCGAGAAAACCGATGCGCCTAAAATCAATCCGCAAATGACTATTTCGCCGGTCGAAAAGATTGAGCGAAAGATTTCACCCAACGAGATCAATGCATTTCTGCGTGGGCTCGACGTCAGGCGTGTCGGATTGTCTTTGATCATCCAGGTTAAATATTTCCACAAAGATCCGAAGCAGGCCGCCCGAATTGCCAACGCTGTTGCTACACGTTATCTGGCAATCCAACAGGAAAAGCGATTTGAGAAGACGGAGACGGCCCGTGAATGGCTGACGGAGCGTGTTCGGGAACTCCAGAAGACGACCGGCGAATCGCGCCAGAGAATCGAAGAATACAAGGCGAAACACGATCTGGTGGAGACCGGAGGGCAACCCCTACAAGAGCGCGAACTGTCTGAATCAATGGCCCAGCTTATTGCTGCCAGGGCGAACGCTTCGACGCATCTCGCTGAAGTCAAGCGGATGGAAGAAGCGCTCGCGGCCAATTCTGCCCTCGAAGCGACCAGTGTCGCGCTCAATTCGAATGTTATCTCCGACTACAAGCGCCAATATGCTCAAGTGCAACGCCGTCTCGCTCAAACGGTTTCGAGCTTCGGGGAGAGCCATCCTCAGGTCGATGGGTTCAAGGCAGAACTCAAAAATATCGAGCGAGAAATCCGGCGTGAGGTCAAACGCCTGATCGAAAACCTGCGCAACAAGCACGAGATAGCCAAAACCAAAGCTTCACTGCTTACGCAGCGCATGGATCAACTCAAGGCAAAGCTTTCGGACAGCCGGCAGCTCAAGATCGAGCTGGCCGAAATGGAGCGGTCGCTGCAGGTCGATAGCGACCTTTACTCGACGCTACTTTCGCGTTTGCGTGAGACCGAATTGCAGCGCAGTCTCAAGCAGGCGGATGCAATCATCGCGCGGTATGCGCGCGCGCCGCAAAGGCCGACGCGGCCGCGCAAGGCGCTTGTTATGGTCGGTAGCGTGATGGCAGCGGTGACGCTGAGTGTCGCCTACATGCTGTTGACCGAGTTCTTCGGCAATTATCTGCGAACGCCTGCGGCAGTGCGGCGCTACCTCGGATTTCGCAACATCGTTGCTTTGCCCTACGTCAAAGCGCCGGCCGGCGCGCGGTCGGGAAGTGCTCTATCGTCGCGGTTGCTCAACAGCACGGGTTCACTCTACGTCCAGCAGATCTTTGTGCTGAAGGAACTCGTAAACCGTCGGCGCCCAGGCAACGATCCACTGGTCGTCGCGGTGATTTCAGCGTCAAAGAACGAAGGGAAGACGACGACGGCGTCTAGTTTGGCCCAGTATGTGGCTGAGTCGAACCAACGAACATTGCTGGTTGATTGCGATCTTCATGATGCCGGTGCGAGTTCGGGCTTGCCGAGTGAGCCGGAGAAGTATCTTCAGGATATCGTCGGCCCGGAAGCTGATCGCGATATCAGCGATACACTTGCTGAGGCGACCGTGCGGTTGCCGAGCGGGCTTGAGGTTCTTGCCGCCCGGATCTATAGCAACGGGCCGCGGCCGATGGATGTGCTTGCCGGCCGGGAAATTGCGCGTTTGATGGACGTGGCACGGGAAAAATATGATCTTGTCGTGCTCGACACGCCGGCGCTAAGTGACTACGTCGATGCGCGGGCGCTAGCCGGGCTCGCCGACCTTCTGCTGTTGGTGATCGAGAGCGACAAGTCGACCGTGTCGAAGGTCAACGAGGCACTCGATCCGATCGATCAGCATCGCGACAAGATCGCGGCGGTCGTCTTCAACAAGGCCCGCTCAATGCGGACCGAACGGCACGCCTGACGCCGGCCTGCCAGGGCTGGCCTGGGAGGCGCGTCGGCGCCAGTGTGCGGCGAGACATTCACTAGAGTGGCACTAG
>CAZWCL010000050.1:0-3073 GCA_964632265.1 uncultured Hyphomicrobiaceae bacterium
CGCTGGTGGCGTGAGACATGTCGGCTACGGGCTTGATCCGGTGGACTCGGAGGGCGATGGTCGCGTCGATTATCTTGACTCCGACAGCGATAACGACGGCCGCTCCGATGCCGCCGAGAACGGTGTCGGTGTTGCCGGAGTGGCGCCTGGTGACGCTGATGGCGACCACGACGGTCTGAAGGACGCCTACGAGGCGGCGATTGATGGCAATGGGGATGACGGATTTGTCGTCAGCGAGGGCGTCGTCAATCCGCTTCTGGCTGCTAATGGATACCTGCCGGATGCGGGTGGTGATGCGTCGACCGGCTTGGCGACCCCGCTCGTCAACGACCTTGACTATCGAGATCCGAACGACGCGCCGCAGCCGAATGTGCCGGGCGGGCCCAATCCGCCGGCTGATCCGCTGGATTATATTCCGGGACAGCCAGGCGAAGACAACGTGGTACAGGCCGCGTTCGAATTGACGCCGTACTTCATGGACCCGGATGCCGGCGACATGTTGCTGCTTTCGGTCGATCCGGCGACGTTGCCGGTGGGGCTGACCTTCAATCCGGCAACGAACGAGATTGTTGGGACGCCGGGGCCGAGTGCTTCTCAGGGTGGGCCGAACAGCGATGGTGTCTATCTGGTCGACGTGACGGCAACGGACGGCGCCAGCGAGATTTTCTCGACGGTGGTTGTCTACACGATTGCGAACCCGGCGCCGGTGGCCGAAGATGATGTGTTCACCGTGGCGGAAGATGTTCTGCTCACCGGCAACGTGATCACCAATACAGATCCCAACCCGGCTGACAACGATCCCGACGGGGATGTGCTCCAGGTGATTTCGGCAACGGATAAGAACGGTGCCCCGATCTTGCTTGGCACGCCAACGCTATTGCCGGGCGGCGAGGGCACGCTGACGCTCAATGCGGATGGGAGCTTCGATTTCGTGCCGGCTCTCAACTTCAATGGCGTGGTATCATTCGACTATGTCGTCTCCGATGGTGAGGGTGGCACGGCTAAGGCGACGGCTGAGATCAACGTCACACCGGTCAATGACGTACCTCAGGTCATCGCGATCCCGGCGCAGTCGAGCGTCGATGGCGATAAGATCGCGCCTGTCGATGTCTCGGACGGATTTGCCAATCCTGGCGGGGCTGCGCTCACATTCCAGGCAACCAATCTGCCAGCCGGCCTGACGATCGATCCGTTAAGCGGTATCATTGCCGGCACAATCGATACGGATGCCTCGCGCGCCGGTCCTTATACCGTGCAGGTGACGGCGGTTGACGCGGACGGCAATCTCAACGCGACGACGTTCGTGTGGGATGTGATCAATTTGTCGCCCGAGGCGCTGGACAACGCCATCGGGACGGCGGTTGACACGCCCGTGACGTTCGATGTTCTCGGCAATGACAGTGATCCGGATGGCGACGCGTTGACGGTGACGATGACATCCACCCCGTCGAACGGGGCGGTCATCGTCAATCCGGATGGCTCACTGACTTATATGCCGGACGCCGGTTTCATCGGCACTGATACGTTCACGTACTTGGTGCATGACGGCGATGGCGGCACGGATACGGCGACGGTCACGGTGGACGTGCCCGCCGGGCCTGGGCTGCCGGCGGTGACGCCGTTGTCCGGCCAAAGCAATCTGGATGGTGATGTCATCGCGCCAATCGACATTTTCGGCAACTTTTCCGATCCGGGCAGTGATCCGCTGACCTTCTCTGCTCAAGGGTTGCCGGCGGGCTTGTCGATCGATCCTGCGACCGGTGTGATTTCGGGTTCGATCGATCCGCAGGCCAGCCAGAACGGGCCTTACGAGGTGACTGTGACGGCGAGCGATCCCGACGGCGACCTTGTCTCTGAAACGTTCACCTGGGACGTTACCAATCCGGCACCTGACGCGGTCGACAATACCGTTGGCACGGCCATCGACACGATGGTCACGTTCAATGTGCTCGGCGACGATAGCGATCCGGACGGTGATCCGCTGACCATCTCAGACTTCACGCAGCCGGCTGACGGCATCGTTACGCTGAATGCCAGCGGTGTCTTCACGTACGTGCCGCCCACCGGTTTCACCGGCACCACGACTTTCACCTACACGATCGTGGACGGCGATGGCGGATCGGATACCGCAACGGTGACGATCGAAGTTCCGGGTGTCGGCCAACCCTCGGTCGATCCGTTACCCGCTCAGGTGAGTGAAGACGGTGAGGCCATCATCGCGATCGACCTGTCAACTGGCTTCGCGGACCCTGATGGCGATCCACTGACCTTCATGGCAACGGGCCTGCCGCCGGGGCTTTCGATCGATCCGCAGTCTGGCGTTGTTTCCGGCACAATCGATCCGGGCGCATCGGGCGGCGGGGCCTACACGGTCACGGTTTCGGCGACGGATCCGACCGGCGATGTCGTGAGTGCGACGCTGCCATGGGTCGTCCTCAACCCGGCGCCGGATGCGGCTGATAATCAGACGACGACGCCGCAAGACACGCCGGTCACGCTGCCGGTGCTTGCCGACGATGTCGATCCCGACGGCGATGCGCTTTCAATTGTCGCGACGGCGGCTCCGGCCAATGGTGCCGTGACGATCAACCCGGATGGTACGATCACGTATTCGCCGAATGCCGGTTTTGTCGGCAACGATACGTTCGATTATACGATTTCGGATGGTGAGGGCGGCACCGACTTCGCGACGGTCACGGTCGAGGTCGGGCCGATGGTCGAAACGGGACTGGTCGGGCCGGTCGGTAATCAGACCAGTGTCGACGACGAGACAATCGCGCCACTCGATGTGTCGGTTGCGTTCAATGATGTCGATGATGATACGCTGACGTATGCCGCCGATAATTTGCCGGCGGGCTTGAGCATTGATCCAGTGGCGGGCGTCATCTCCGGACAAGTCGACGATAGCGCTTCGCTTCAAGGGCCCTACACGGTAACTATTCGCGCGACGGATCCGGCAGGCACGACGGCTGAACTAATGTTCGAATGGACCATCACCAATCCCCCGCCGGTTGCGGCGGATGATGGGGTTGGCGGTGACGAGGGTGCGGTGACGACGCACAATGTCTTTGCC
>CAZWCL010000050.1:3173-11632 GCA_964632265.1 uncultured Hyphomicrobiaceae bacterium
CGACCGATCCGGACGGGGCAACGGTGACCACGACCGTAACGCTCACCATCACCAATCCCCCGCCGGTTGCGGTGGATGATGGGGTCCTGCAAACGCCGGCTGACGGAGGCGACCTCGTTATACGGCCGGTTGCGAACGATAGTGATGCCGATGGTGATCCACTACAGATTGTCGAGATCGATGGCCAGCCGATTATTGCTGGTGGTCCGGCAGTTGATGTCGAGGGCGGTACGGTTCGTCTGGAGGAAGATGGCGAGACGCTGATTTTCTCGCCAGAGTTTGGTTACGCTGCACCGGCTTCGTTCGACTACACGATCGCTGACAACAGTGGTGACCGTTCGACAGCCGAGATCGCACTGCGGGTGAACGCGGCGGATGGTTTCGAGCAGTATCTGCCGGCAGACGATACGTCCGATCCAGGCCGCTTCGGTGGTCATGCGGCAAACGGCGGTGTGGCAGCTGCGGTCGGGGTCAATGGCCTTGGTCTGGGTGTCGGTACTGGCCGTGAGGCCGGCCTCCCCGGCGATCTCGCCGGACCTGTCGTGCCGGCGGGGCCGGGACCGCAATCTGGTTTCGTACTGGACACCGTTGCCAATTTTGCGGGAGCCGGATCGTTGGTCAGTTCCAATACCGCGCTCGACATTAATCTCGCTGGTATCATCGTCGCTACAGCGAATGATATCGATCCGTTGGGTGGTATCGCGGCGTTGCCGGGCGCCGAAGAGGCCGGGAGTTACCAGGGACCACAGCCGGTGATCGCGACAATCATCGAGCATGAGGCACGTCGGGCGATGGCCGAGCGGGCGGCGGAGACCTTCGGGCAGACGTTCACCTCGTGGGGGCCGGAAGGTCTGACCGGGTTCTCGCTTCGCCAGCCGATCGATACGGACCTCGCCAGGGATGTGGGCAAAGTGGTCATCGATACGCTTGTGCGGGACCGAATTCTCTATGTGGAACTGAGTAATGAACTAGCCGGTCACACTGACTTTCGCGTAACCGGGTACAGGGTTCTTCAGGGAGATGGCAGCCCGCTGCCGCAATGGATCCACGAAGCGGAAAACGGTGCGCTCATTGCCGAAGTGCCGGCCGACGTATCAGAAATTTCTCTGCGGATCTTCGCGATCCTCAATGATGGCAGTGCGCTTGAAAGCCGGGTGGTTATCCAATCGGCCACCGGGGAGATCCAGGCTCAACCCTTCGATGAACAGCGCCGTGATGCCGAAACGTTCGGAGAGCAACTCAAACGGCAGAAAGGCGGTGAATTGAGATAGAGTCAGGCCTCCTACTTTTCAGGCGGTCGACTGACCCGCGTCCCCCGCAAAGGCGGCTGCCTGGACTGTCTGCGCCGCGTGTTCCCCCACACGCGGCGCAGATCGCTTTAATGTGCATCGAGCGGGAAAATTTCGACCACCAGTTGTGTGCTGTTTGTGCACTTCATGTGCATAAACGTTCTTGTGGGTTGCTGCTTCATGACTAAGAATATCTACATTTATATATATGTTTCAGTAATTTATTTCCATTCCTGGCCGTCAATAAAATTTTAACAAATAAGCAAACTTGGCAACTGAAGATTGCCGAATCGGATATATCCGCTGTCATCGCAATTCGAGGTTTTGCGGATTTCTGCGGGGGATAGGATGACACCAAAATTACTTGCCAGTGTCGTGACGGCCGGACTTGCTGGATGTGCCGTTTCGGCGACACCGTTATCGGTCGATGAATTGGCGGATTATGCCAATGACAAACGTCACCGTGTGCTTGCCAAACAAGAACCGCTGACCGGGCCGTTGAGCCTATATGAGGCGATGGCACGCGCGCTGAAATACAATCTCGATAAGCGCGTCGAGACGATGAACATCGCGTTGCGCACCAAGCAGGCACATCTCGCGCACTACGAGAAGCTGCCCGGGCTTGTGGTCAACTCCGGGTACGCCAATCGCGACAACTATTCCGGTGGGCGCAGCGTCACGTTGCTTGGAGAAAACGAGGTTGGCGACACCTCGTTACGATCCTCGACGTCGTCGGAACGGGACGTGCGCAATGCGGATCTTGCCTTTAGCTGGCACGTGCTCGACTTTGGTCTGTCCTGGGTGCGCGCCAAGCAGGCTGCCGACAAAGTGCTCATTGCTGAGGAGCAAAAGCGCAAGGTTGTGAACCGTATCGTCGAGGACGTGCGCTCGGCCTACTGGAAGACGGTGACGGCCGCTCGCCTGCTGCATCGGCTACGCCGGCTCGAGGGGCGCGTCAAACGCGCCATGAAGAATACCCAGGCTATTGCTGCGAGGGCGGATTCGTCTCCGCTGACCGCGCTGACCTATGAGCGTGAACTGGTCGAGATCCAGCGCGAAATTCGCCGTCTTCATGGTGATCTCGCAGTCGCCCGCTCGCAACTTGCGGCTTTGATCAACGTCGATCCCGGATCAAAGTTTTCGGTGGTTGTGCCAGGGCATTTCCATCAGCCGAAGATCGTTCGGTTGACGCCGGATCAGATGATCTCGACGGCGCTGGAGAATCGCTCGGAGCTGCGCGAAGTCGCCTATCAAGAGCGCATCAACAGCAAGGAGGCGGAAGCTGCAATACTTGAAATGCTGCCTGGCGTTTCTTTCAACTCCGGTCCGAACTGGAACTCCAATACCTACCTTTTCAACAATCACTGGATCGCGTGGGGCGCGCAGGCCAGCTGGAATTTGATGAAGGTCTTCACGTATCCGAAGCGGGAGGCAACCATCAAGGCGCAGGACTATCTTCTCGACCAGCGCGCGCTGGCGGTGACGATGGCGATCATGACACAGGTTCATGTGTCGCGCGCCCGGCTCATTCATGCGCGGCGCAAGTATCGAAGCGCATTGCACTATCATGACGTGCAGCGGCGTATCCGCGGTCAGATCCGCTCGGCTTTGGATGCTGACAAGGTCAGCGAACAAACGGCGATCCGTGAAGAGATGAACACCCTTGTTGCCCGTGTGAAGCTCGATCTCGCTTACGTCGAACTTCAGTCGGCGTTCGCCAACGTGCACGCGTCGATGGGTGTCGATCCCTATGCCTCGCTGCTTGGCGATGATCCGGACGTTGCAACGCTCACGGTGTCATTGCGTGATGGATGGCGCAGCCTCGGCGACCGGTAGATTTGTAGAGCTTACCCCCAAGTGCAACTGCGTAGCAGGCAGACAGTGCGGCCACTCCCGGCGTGGCGGCTGTCTGCCCTTTGCGGTTTGGTTCTCCAATCATACTTTGCGAGGTTCCGGCATGATGAGAAAACGTGGACGTCCGCACAACAAAGGCGTGGTCCGATCCAGGGCGGGCCATGGCGCGCGCATGCTTGCCGCGGTCGCTGGGGTTCTTGTGGGCGTTGCGACCGGCGATGTCGCCATGGCCGATGCTACTGTAAGAGGCATCGTCAAGGCGAAAGCGCAAGCGACCGTCTCGAGCGAACTGATCGCGCATGTCAAGCGGGTTCCGTTCAAGGCTGGCGAAACGTTCTCGGCCGGCGAAACGATCGTCGCATTTGATTGCCGCCGTTACGAGGCCGACCTCGAGGCCGCGCGCGCCGACGTGGAAGCAGCGCGGCTTACCGTGGCGATGAACAAGAAGCTGAGAGCGCATCGCGCGGTCGGGGCGCACGACCTGGCGGTTTCAGTTGCCAAGCTCAATCAGGCTGCCGCGCGTGCTGCGGCCTTGAGGGTCCGCACCGATCAATGCGTCGTGAGTGCGCCGTTCGATGGCAGCGTGGTCGAGAAGCTTATCAACGAGTTTGAAATGCCGCAGTCGAATGCGCCGCTGCTCAAGATCGTCAGCGAAGGTGCCCTGGAACTTGGGCTGGTGGTGCCGTCGCACTGGCTGACATGGCTCAAGCCCGGCGTGACGTTTCGCTTCGAGGTCGAGGAGACGGGAACGGGCCACGATGCACGCATCCTGAGGGTCGGTGCGGTGGTTGATCCAATCAGCCGTACGGCGAACGCTGAAGCGGAACTGCTCGGACGGGTTCCCAGTGTTCGCCCCGGCATGAGCGGCCAGGCAACATTCAACGCACCGCGGCAACAGGTAACCGCAAGATGACCGGGGCACAGATCAACTTGGCGCGCAGCCGCGTGAGTAGCGAGCCGGGGGTTGAGGCTCAGCCGGCGCCCGAAGGGCAAACCACGCGAGGTGGGCTTGGCGACGGCGCGGAGGCGGCGGGCGCGTCCGGCTCCGAGGGCGGCTCCGAGGGCGGCTCCGAGGGCAGGCGCGAAGGCGGGCGCGAAGGCGATGACCTGATAGCGGAAGGACTGCGGCGATTGCTCGCCAGCGATGAGCGGGTCTTCAGGGCGACAGACGAGACCGAACTTGCGCAGCTCATCGTCAACGAAGCTCGCCAGATCCTCGGTGCGCGCCAGGTATTTCTGGTCGAGCGCCGCCGCGGGGGGGTGCTGGCTGTCGTCGCGGTCTCGTCACTGGCGCTCGTCGATCGCGACACACCGGTTGTACGCTGGATTGAACAGATGGCCGGGCGACTCGACCGGGCGGGAGGGGGGGCGCCGTCAGAGGTCTTTGCGCTTCCCGCCTTTGCAGATCCTGATAGCGATGAGACCGCTTCCTATCCGTTCCGGCATTTCATGTGGCACACGCTAGAGTTGGACAAAGAGCGCGGGATCGGTGCCGTAATCGCGACGCGGGACCAGCCATGGGGCGGGGGCGATGTCAGTGTACTCGCCCGGGAAGCACGGATTTATGCGACGGCGTGGGCGGCACAACGTGGGCGGCGATCATTCAGGTCGCGCCGCCGCCTGACGCGGTGGTGGCCGGTGGCGGCGGGTGTCCTGCTGATCGCCGCCGGCCTGATCCCCGTGCCGTTGACGACATTGGCACCGGTGGAGATCGTTGCGGCGGAACCTGAGATTGTCGCGGCGCCCATCGATGGCGTCATACGCGATCTGCCCGTCGCGCCAAACCAGATGGTCAGCGCCGGGACAGTCCTGCTCCGCTACGACGATACCGTCACGCGGAACCGTCTCGAGTTGGCCGAGCGCGAGGTTCGCGTGGCACGCGCCAAATTCGAACGCGCCGAACGGGCGGCGCTCTCCGATATCACGGCGCGACATGAGCTTCTCATTGCGCGTGCCGAGTTCAAGCTCAAGCAGGCCGAGCGCGACTATGCCGCGAGCCTGCAGGCGCAATCGGTCGTGAGGGCGGTGCGTGATGGCCTTCTCATATATGGCGCGCGCGATGAGTGGATCGGGCGGCCGGTGAAGACGGGTGAGAAAATCATGTCGGTGGCGCGCACCGAAAAGGTCGAGGCACGCATCGAGCTGCCGGTCGCCGATGCGATTGCGCTGCGCAGGGGGGCAAAAGTGCGCCTGTTTCTTGATGCCCAGCCACTCGAGCCGCGCCGCGCGACGGTTGTCCGTGAGAGCTATCACGCCAAGCCCGATGGCTCGGATCAGCTTAGCTACACGCTGCATGCGCGTCTTGCGGAGCGGGCCGAAAGTGAGCCCGGTCAGGCGACGGCGGGCGCGATCGATATACCGAGGATCGGGTCGCGCGGTACGGCGCAGGTCTTCGGCGCGACGGTGCCGCTGGCCTTCTTCCTTTTCCGACGGCCGATATCATTCATGCGCCAGACATTCGGGCTCTGAAAATGGCGGCCACGAAGGGTGAGGATCAACTCTTACTGCCGGAATTGCGTCAAGATCTGCAGATCATGCCGGGGGCACCAACGATCGGTGGCACGCCGACATGGGTTATCAAGGACCCCGTGCGCCACCGCTATTTTCAGGTCTCGTCGGAGATTGTCGACCTGCTGACGTGCTGGGCACCCGACACGGCGCGCGAGCTGAGATCGCGGGTTGTCCGGGAGTTCGGATACGAGCCCGATGAGGCGGTGGTCGATCAGGTGGTTCGTTTCGTCTATGCGAACAACCTGACACTCACGTCCGCCGACGGAGATCCGCTGGCCTTCGCCGCACAGATCAAGGGCGCACGCCGGGCCGGCGCGTTGCGCCTGGTTCACGGGTATCTGTTCTTTCGTGTGCCCCTGGTGCGCCCCGACCGGTTCCTTCAATGGACAATGCCGCTGGTGGATTTCCTGTTTTCGCGGGTAACGCAGGTTTGCATTGTTCTGATCACGATTGGCGGGCTTTATCTCGCCTCAAGACAGTGGGACGCGTTCCAGAGCACGTTCCTGTCGTTTCTGACGCTTGAGGGCAGTCTCTGTTTCGCCGCGGCGATTATCTTCGTCAAGGTGCTGCACGAGCTTGGCCACGCCTATACGGCCACGCGGTTCGGTGTGCGCGTCAATACGATGGGTGTCGCGTTCATGGTGCTGATGCCGCTGCTATATACAGACGTATCCGATGCGTGGCGCCTCAGTTCCAGGCGGCGGAAGCTAGCCATTGATGCGGCCGGCCTGTCAGTGGAACTGGCGGTTGCGGGTATTGCGACGTTCGTTTGGGCGTTTCTGCCGGATGGACCGATGCGCGCTGCGGTTTTCGTGCTTGCGTCGACGAGCTGGGTCCTCAGTGTCTTCGTCAACGTCAATCCGTTCATGCGGTTTGACGGCTACTACTTGTTGTCGGACGCCTGGGGCATACCCAACCTGCAGCCACGTGCGTTCCAAATGGCGAAGTGGTGGCTCAGGGAGTGCCTGTTCGATCTCGGCGAGCCGCCGCCCGAAGCATTTCCGCGTGCAACGCGGCGCCGGCTCGTCGTGTATGCAATCGCGACCTGGGTCTACCGGCTGGTCCTGTTCATCGGCATCGCGTTGATCGTCTATCATATGTTTTTCAAAGTGCTCGGCGTCGCGTTGTTCGTGGTCGAGGTTTTCTGGTTCATCGCGTTGCCGGTGATCCGGGAGGTCAACGAATGGTGGAAGGTTCGGGGGCAGATAATGCGCACGCGGCGGACATATGTGACGATCGCTTTGGCGGGGCTCTTGGGGCTTGCCGTTTTCGTGCCGTGGAACCGGGCCGTCGTTGTTCCGGCGGTGACATGGGCCGAGGCTGATGTTCAGCTGTTTCCGCCTAGGCCGGCGCGTCTGGCTGATCTGCGGTTGCGCAACGCCATGAAGGTTGCGACGGGAGACGTAGTTGCGACCTTCGTCGACCGGGAGCTCGATCACAAGCGGCGGCAGGCGGCGCGCCGTATCGCGTTGCTCGAAGCGCGCTTGTCGCGGCTGGCGTCGGGTAGCCGCGAACTGGCCAACCGGGCTGTTTTGATCAGTCAACTGCGAGCTGCGAAGCAGGATTTGCGTGGTCTCGACCGAGAGAACGAACGCTTGACGTTGCGTGCGCCCGTCGGCGGGATTGTGCGTGATGTCCCGAGCGGTCTCGACGCTGAACGCTTCGTCGGGGCTGACCAGGCACTCGGGCGGATCATCAGGGGCGGCGGGCGTTCGGTGCAAGGTTACATCGAGGATGAGAGCCTGTGGCGGGTGACCTCCGGCAGCCGCGGTGTCTTCATCCCCGATGCGCCGTTCGAGCCGTCGCGACGTGTGCGCGTCACGGAGATTGCGCCGGCGGGTGCGGACCGGATCGACCTCGTCTACTTGGCATCCAACCATGGTGGACCGATTGCGAGCGATAGATTGCCGAACGGCGATGTGCGTGCGCGTGCCGGGCAATACCGTGTCCGATTCACCGTCGTGGCTGGTGACCGCGCATCGTCTCATGCGGCCCGGCGGGTAATGCGCGGCGTGGTCCATCTCAACGGACGGCCTGAAAGTTTTGCAGCCGGTGCATGGCGTCGTGTGCTGAAGGTTCTGGTGCGGGAAAGCGGTATTTGACCAATGGTTGAGACCTCATGGCGTGGTGGGTGGCGACACGCGGAAAAATCGTGCAGAAATGCCGTTATGACCGAGACTGATAACGATCCGATCTACGCGCATTTCCTTGGTACGTGGGAACTCGATACGGCGACCTGCGATTATCAGCAGGGTGAGCCGCCGTGGTCGGACATCCATCGTATCCGCCGTGATGGCGACGATCTCGTCATAGAACACAACTGGACTGATGCTGAAGGTGAAGAGCATACGGCGTTGTTCCGGGGCCTGCCTGACGGCAATCGTGCCCCGTTCGATGGCCGTCCACTGGCCGACCAACTCCAACTCACGGCGCCGTCCGAGCATGAGCTCAACATGGCGGCCTTCCGGGACGGTCTCGAGTTGATGACGGCAACGCGGACGATGGCGGATGATGGCATGAGCCTTGAGCTTGTGCAGACGGTGCATTTGCCGGATCTGACGACTTCGACGAACCGGGCGATCTATCTGCGTGTAGACTGAGAAATGCCGCTGCGCGTGGCCGCTATGCGGGCGCAATCAGGTGGTCGAGAACTTTCGCGGACGAGACGACACCTGGCAGGCCGGCGCCGGGATGTGTTCCGGCGCCGACCAGATACAGATTTGCGATGCCTTCCCCCCGGTTGTGAAAACGGAACCAGGCAGACTGCGTGAAATGCGGGGCGATGGAAAAGCCGGCGCCGGCGAC
>CAZWCL010000051.1:0-11587 GCA_964632265.1 uncultured Hyphomicrobiaceae bacterium
TTTAGGTCGGAAAGCTTCGAGCCTGACATTGAGCCGGTAACGTCCAGTTGCAAAGCGACCTCGATATCCTTCGACTCATAAATTGCGACGCTGCGCCGTGGCGTTTTGAGTGTGTCGACGCCCGCAAGTCCGCCGATGACGGTCGGGATCTCAGCCTCGACGTCCAGAGTCACACTGCTCTTTGAACGATCGATACCTACAGTAAAGTTTTTGATTAGCGGCGACGGCAGTCCCGAGGCCGCGACATTCTCGTCGAACATCGTGCGCACGAGTGCGTTCACCTCGGTGTCCGTCAAGTTCTGGAGACGCAGTCCCTTGGCACCAGCCAGCACCGCCGAATCGGTTGCAGCGCCCACAATGGTGCCGAGACGCATGCCGCGGCCGACGTCAATTGCGAGGCCGATGGCCGTGACCATTGCGATGAGAACCAATGCAAAAATCAAGGCGACTGCGCCGCGTGTATCGTTTTCGAATTTCTTTATAAAGGTATGGATTGACCGAGACATCTTGCTCTCCCATGCGCCACGTTCGTGGGCTTGAGAGAAGCAAATTTAGTGCCGATTGGACGGTCTGGGCCGCGGCCCGCGCCGTGTCTTCGGTTATCAGGTTAAACAGTTATTAAGCGCTGCCACGTTTCAAGGCGTCTTTACGGGGCGCCGAGGTGGCACATCTGGCAGCGTCAGCCGCTGTATGCGTCCACTTAAAAGTCAGACGCAATGCCGCCGTTTTCCCAATCCCCATAACGAGCCGGGTCAGGGCCGTCCTTACCGCCGAGTTCTTTCGGCTGGTCCGTGGCTGCGGCATCGCGCGCGGCGCGGCGCGCTTCTGCTTCGGCAAGCGCGCGCCGGGCGGCGGCGGTCAGTTTTCGTTCCGGCTGGTTCTGCGCAGACGTTTCATTCTCAGGCGCTTCAGTTGACGACATGTGATCCTTGCTCGGGCTTCTGTTTCTCGCAATACGCTGTGCAGCGTTTTCGGCGTTGTCGCGAATTAAAGGTTGCTTGCACGACAGCGCAGTCGATCCAATGTAATACGATCCCTATAATGGGGCCGATCACCGATCGCCAAGTTCAATTAACCGGCCGCCGGCCTCCCGGCTGCCTCCATGATCTCACCGGAAACGCCGCATGTCATTCAGTACGCTCAAAACGGGTATGCTACTCGCCTTCATGACAGCACTCATGGTCGGCATGGGTGCACTGGCCGGTGGCCAAACCGGGATGGTGATCGCATTCATCATCGCACTTGCAACCAACGCTTTCAGCTACTGGAATTCCGACAAGATCGTGCTGCGCATGCACGGCGCCGAGCAAGTGGATGAGAACTCGGCCCCTGAGTACTACCGCATTGTTGCTGATCTCGCCCACCGCGCCGAGCTGCCTGTGCCGGCCGTCTACATTATGCATTCGCCGCAGCCGAACGCATTTGCGACCGGGCGCAATCCGGATAATGCTGCAGTCTGCGCGTCTACGGGGCTGCTCGACGCGCTTTCGCGTGAAGAGGTGGCCGCCGTGATGGCGCACGAACTCGCGCACATCAAGAACCGTGACACGCTGATCATGACCGTCTCGGCCACAATCGCCGGTGCGATCTCCATTATGGCGACCATGCTGCAGTATTCAATGATCTTCGGGCGCGGGCGCAATGGGGTGGGCGGCATTCTAGGGGTGCTTGCTGCGGCGCTACTCGCCCCGTTTGCCGCACTCCTTATCCAGATGGCAATCTCGCGCTCGCGGGAATATCATGCTGACCGGATCGGGGCGGAGATTTGCGGCAATCCGGCGTGGCTCGCGTCGGCTCTACAGCGTATCGCGGGGGCTGCCGGGCGGGGTGTGCAGATGGAAAGTGCCGAACGGGCACCCGCGACCGCGCACATGTTCATCATCAATCCATTGTTCGGCGGCACGTTCGACAATCTTTTTTCAACCCATCCGAATACCGAGAACCGAATAGCAGCGCTTGAGGAACTATCGCGGGAAATGGGTAGCGCTGGATCTTCACGCCTGCCACCACAGACAACGCACTCCAGCAGCGGGGCCGACAGAGGGCCGTGGGACCACCAGCCCGATCGAGACGATGGTCGCACCAATGTGGCGCCAACCGGGCCTAGAATTCCGCCGCGTTCGAAGCCTCGCCGTGGCCCGTGGGGCTGATCGAGGCCTGTTTCAATCATAAGCGCCATTGGTGCCAGAACCTGAAAGTCCATCGTGAACGAAGATGAAACCGGCAGGTCCCGCCCCCGTAACGGACATCGCAGTCGGGGAGGCAGCGAGGAGAGGCGTCACGGAGATGGGCACGAGCCACGACGTGCGCCCGAAGGGCAGAGTGACTCCAGTCAACGTCACAATGTGGCGGGCAGGCCAGCTAAACGCTCGACCGAGCACGATAAGCCGCGCGCGAAAAACGTCCCCGACAACAGAACGTCATCCGCCACAAAGCCTGGCGGGCAGGTCCGCGGAAAAGATGGACGTAAACATGGACCCAGCACACGGCAGCCATCGCATAGCCGGTCGCAAGGTGGTAAGTCGGGCCCGCGTTCCGGGGGCGGGGGCGGTCCAAAATCCGGCATCCCGGCTCGTCGCCTCGCGCTTACCTTGATCGAAGATGTAATGCGGGATGGCAAGACGCTCGATGTTGCCCTCGCGGCCGCTTTCGCTGATCCACGCTATCAGTCGTTGGAGCCACGTGACCGCGCGTTTGCACGCTTGCTTACGACAAGTGTTCTGCGCCGTCATGCCAATCTCGACGCCGCAATATCTACGTTCCTCGAACGGCCTCTGGCTGCCACGGCGGAGCGTATTCGTATTATTTTGATGCTTGGTGCGGCGGAGTTACTCCTGCTAAAGACGCCTCACCACGCCGCAATCTCGTCAGCGGTTGATCTTACCAAAATCAGCAATAAGACACGTCACTTCGAGAAGCTCGCGAATGCGGTCCTGCGCCGCGTCGCTGGCATCAATCCAGATACTTTCGAGGCTGAGAGCGATCTCGAGGCGAATTTTCCCGATTGGATGATCGCAGCCTGGCGCAAACATTACGGCGCTGAGGCTGCCCGAAAAATTGCCGCGGCGTCGCTGCGTGAGCCACCGCTCGACATCACGGCGCCGGGGGATGCCGACGAACTTGCCAGGCGATTGGATGCCTTGCAGCTCTCGACCGGCACGCTTCGGCGGCGCGCCGGTGGCCGCGTCGAAGAGCTGCCGGGTTACGATGCTGGGGCATGGTGGGTGCAGGATGCAGCCTCGGCCATCCCCGCCGGCCTGTTCGATCTCGGCCCGGGCCAGCCTGTTCTGGATCTTTGCGCTGCACCCGGCGGTAAAACGGCCCAGCTTGCGGCCGCCGGCGCTGACGTCACCGCGGTTGACGTCTCGGCGACCCGGCTGGATCGCCTCCGAGCCAATCTCGCGCGGCTCAATCTGGATGCTCATGTCGTCGGCGCCGACGCCGCCACCTGGCGCGGTGATGCTCCCTTTCCAGCGGTCCTTTTAGACGCTCCGTGCACCGCCACCGGCACCATCCGCCGCCATCCAGACATCCTGCACCTTAAAAAGAGCGATGACACCTCACGGCTCGCAGCTGCGCAAGCCCGCCTGCTCGATAACGCAGCACGACTCACGGCGCCCGGCGGTATTCTCGTTTACTGCACATGCTCGCTCGAACCTGCAGAAGGCGAACGCATAATCGAGGCGTTTCTCGATGACAAACCTTCGAGCGGCCGGCAGATCAAGTTTGAACGCCGCCCCATCAAGGCGAACGAGATCGGCGGGCATGAGGAGTGGATTACGCCGGCAGGAGACCTCAGGACGCTGCCGACACACCTAGACAACGCAGATGACCCCACGCTTTCCGGTATCGACGGTTTCTTCGTGGCCCGGCTTGTACGGCGACGGTGAACAGCGGCGGTGCGCGGATCGCCGCGTGAAGTAGCGCAATCCGGTAGGCTGTCCTTGCCGTCCACCTCCATGAGCCGTGTAAAATTAAGCGGTTGCGCTTCTGGCGCCCTGACTTTGCCTGTATGGGATTGTATCTTCGACGCCCTTTGCCGACCCCGGCGGCTTGAGAAGTGTTGGCACGAATGACACCTGCTCTCACTCTAACCGATCGATCCAGATTAGTGCGCCTTACCATGAGCCGCACGCGGCGCTCTATCGTGGCCGCCGCGCTTCGCTCGCCTTTGCTCAGATGGCGCTACGGCTCGCCAACGGCAGATGAATTGCTCATCGTGCCACAGGAATTGCGGACGGCTGATCCGAGCTTCGCGGAAGAACTGGCGCAGGGCCAACTCGGCCTCGGCGGTGCCGTCGCCTCAATTGGTGACGGCTCGATATTCGACATCAAGGCACCCAGTGACGTATGGGCCAGATCACTGCACGGTTTTGGGTGGCTGCGTAATCTAAGCGCCGCAGGTAGCGACGACGACCGGGCACTCGCACGTGAAACCATTGTCACCTGGATCGACCGCTTTCCGCCCCAGAACTCCGGCGTTGCATGGCAGCCGGACGTTATCGGAAGACGCATTCAATCATGGCTTGCCAATGTCCATTTCATCTTCAGCAATATCGATGCGCTGACCTACGACAAGATTGCCGATAGCCTCGGCCTTCAACTCGTTCAACTCGCGACGCGCTGGCGCGATGCCCCGGACGGCTATCCCCGCCTCGAGGCGTTGACCGGCCTGCTTGTCGGCTCCCTTTGCATCGCGGGACGTGATCAGCAGATCGCAACCTTCGAGCAGGCCCTCGTCAATGAACTTGGCAGCCAGGTTCTCGATGACGGGGGGCACGTCAGCCGCAACACTTCGACCGTCGTCGACCTGCTTCTCGACCTTATTCCGATGCAGACGTGCTTTACGGCGCGGGACTTGAAAACGCGGCCCGAAATCACCTCCGCAATCGCCCGCATGCTGCGGTTCCTGAGGTACATGCGGCTTGGAGATGGCAGCCTTGCGCGGTTCAATGGTATGGGCGCGACGCCTTACGACAGCCTCGCCACGCTGCTGGCTTACGATCCGGCGCCGGAGACGAACCTCGGCGCTGCGCCACAGTCTCGTTATACGCGTCTCGGGGTCGGGGGTGCAGTAGTCGTGGTAGATGTCGGGGCGCCGCCATCACTTGCGCACGCGGGCGCGGCCTGCGCGGGCGCCCTTTCGTTCGAGCTCAGCCTTGGGCAACAGGCTGTTTTCGTAAATGCCGGCGCGCCGGGGCCGGCTGATCAGGATTGGCTCGCAACGTCGCGCTCAACGGCAAGCCACAACACGCTTTGCCTTAATACCACTTCTTCGTCGAAGCTGCTGCGTAATCGCCGCCTCAACCGTCTGCTGCGCGCTGCGCCGATCCGGAATCCGTCGAAGGTGACATTCGAACTAGCAAATGAAGGCCATGGCGCCCGCGTTTCATGTATGCATAACGGCTATCAAAGCAAATTTGGTCTGCTGCATCGCCGTGAACTGGTTCTCTCGCCAGACGGCGGACGAATAGAGGGGGAGGATGTCATCAGCGCTGCGGCCGGCAGTGTGCGGTTCGCGCGCGACGTGCCGTTTGCCATTCATTTCCATCTGGACAACGCTATAATCTGCGATCATGACAACGACCCGGCCACTGCAATTATTCAGTTGCCCGACGGCGAGATCTGGTACTTTTCGGTAAGTGGGGCGACGCTGTCGATCGAAGACTCAATCAACTTCGCAGATGTCGCAGGGCCAACTCGCACGGTGCAGATCGTGCTGCGTGGCGCCTCATTCGGCGAGACCCGCGTCAATTGGACAATGGTGCGCCGTTAGACGAGACGCGACGCATGTTGCAGTGTCACGCTGAACTTTCGCTCCACCGGAAAATCCGCATTCAAGTACGAACGTTACAGCCCATGACCGACACCATACATATCAAACGCGCGCTGCTCTCTGTTTTCAACAAGGCTGGCCTAATCGATTTCGCGAACGAGTTGCGCGATCACGACATTGAGATTCTATCGACAGACGGCACCGCGAAAGCGCTCAAGGATGCCGGTATCGAGGTCGTAGATGTTGGCGACCATACGGGTTTTCCCGAAATGATGGGGGGGCGGCTCAAAACACTGCATCCGAAGGTTCATGGTGGACTTCTGTCAGTGCGCGGTAATCCTGAACACGAGGCGGCGGCCGAAGAGCACGGCATTCCGCAGATCGATCTGCTCGTCGTTAATCTCTATCCGTTCAAGCAAAAGGTTTCAGAGGGCGCAGACTTTGAAGAGTGTATAGAAAATATCGACATAGGCGGACCGGCCATGATCCGCGCAGGCGCAAAAAACCACTCTGCCGTAACAGTCGTTGTCGACACAAACGACTATGAGGATGTGATCGGTGATCTGCGTCAATACGCGGGGGCGATATCGAAGGATCTGAGCCGCCGTTTGGCCGCCAAAGCGTTTGCACTCACGGCACACTACGATGGGGTGATCTCGACGTGGTTCGCCGATAAACTCGGCGATGTTGCGCCGCCCTATCACACGTTCGCTGGCCGCCTATCACAGAAACTGCGTTATGGCGAAAACCCGCATCAATCAGCGGCCTTCTATCTGAGCGAAGACAAGCGCCCGGGAATCGCCGATGCCCGAATATTGCAGGGCAAGGAGCTTTCTTACAACAACCTCAACGATACCGATGCCGCGCTTGAACTCATTTGCGAGTTCGATCCTGCGGATGGGCCGGTTGTTGCGATAATCAAACATGCCAATCCATGTGGCGTGGCCCGCGGCAAGACGCTCGCCGAAGCTTACAAGGCCGCGCTGAGATGCGATCCAGTAAGTGCGTTCGGCGGCATCATCGCGCTCAACTCGCGCATCGATGCTGAAGCCGCAGAGGAGATTACGCAGATCTTCACAGAGGTAGTCGTTGCTCCCGGCGTCAGCGACGATGCCGAACGCATTTTTGCGACAAAAGAGAACCTCAGGTTGCTGGTCGCGCCCGATCTCGCCAACCCGGCCGCTGCTGGCATGATCGTCAAATCGGTGGCAGGAGGATTCCTCGTTCAATCGCGCGATAATGCGACAATTGATGATCTCGATCTCGAAGTCGTCACGGAGCGGGCCCCATCCTCAGAAGAACTCGAGGATCTCAAATTCGCTTTCCAAGTGGCAAAGCACGTCAAATCCAATGCGATTGTGTACGTAAAGGATGGAGCGACCGTCGGCATTGGGGCCGGTCAGATGAGCCGGCTTGATTCGTCTCGCATTGCCGCGCGCAAGGCGCAGGACGCGGCCGAAGCTGCCGGTGTCGATGGCTCACTTGCTGTCGGCTCCGTCGTGGCTTCGGATGCTTTTTTCCCATTCGCGGACGGGCTCCTCGCGGCCGCGGAGGCCGGCGCCACCGCCGTGATACAGCCAGGAGGCTCGGTTCGGGACGATGAGGTAATCAAAGCAGCGAACGACCACGGCCTGGCAATGGTGTTTACTGGCACGCGTCATTTCCGACACTGAGCGGCCGTGCGCGCAACGCCTCATTCAGGCACGAATCATTCAGTCTGACTTCCAGTGACTTGGTCTGTAAACTGGAATGGGGACGTCGGTGTCCGAATTGGCGACAGTCAGCGCGCGTAACACGCTCGTCCTTCGAGAGGCAACCGATCTAGATTGGGGTCTTATCCGCCGGTGGCTCAATCTGCCGGCAGTGCAGAAATGGTGGGGGCCGGCGTCAGCGACCGAGTCGGAGGTCATTCAGGCGCTTGGGGCAGACTACGCCTTGGCCCGTATCATTGAGTGGCGAGGGCGTGCGGTTGGCTATGGACATGCCATCGATGCGCTGGCGTGGGGCCAAGATTTACCATCCTGCCTGGAGCCCGGCACGTGGGAAATCGACGCGTTCATCGCTGACCCGGATACCCGCGGGATTGGTCTTGGCCAGTCCGCTCTTGAAATGCTGCGCTCAGAGCTCTACGCCACGACATTTGCGACGGCTGCATGCGTATTCACGCCAATTGCCAACGAGGCGGGCGTCCGGGCCTATGAGAGGATAGGGTTCGAATGGCGTCAGATCTGGCATGATCCGATCGCCGGCCCGATGTGGCTCTTGATCAATGAGCGTCCGCATCCGTAGATGCGACTACTTCTTGGGCTGACGACGGGGATGGCTCAGCCTTGCAGGCAATCAGATAGAAGCCTCCCGCTGTCCAGGCCCCTCTCCGCGCCAGCACGTAGCGAAATCGATAAAGCGCACATTTGATACGAACGAGCCCCATGCCCGACGAAGAACCTCATCACTCGACCGCCGCCCCGTTGCGTATCGGCATCCTGGCAAATCCCGATCTGAAATTTTCTGCCTGGGAACGGCGCATCCTCGAGCGTGTTGCTGAAGACAGCCGTTTTGAAATCGTTGCATTACTCACCGACGCTCGTGAAGCCAAAAGACCAAGATCGCTACTGCAGAAGCTTGCCACACCGGAGTTGCCAAATAAGTTATTGCGGCTCGTTATGCACCGCCTCGACCAGAACGCTGCGGGCCCTGAAACCGAAACACCCACGCCGCGTCTCGAGGCATTATTGAAAACGCTGCCAAAAATTGAACTGCGTCCTGAGCGGCGGCGATTTGTGGATTTTTTTCATAGAAAAGAAGTCGAGCCTGTTCATGCACTTCATCTCGATGTAATACTTCGGCACGCCTTCGGTATTATTAAGGGCGATATACTAAATGCGGCACGTTTTGGCATTTGGTCGTTTCATCACGCAGACAACAGATACAATCGCGGCGGCCCCCCTGGTTTTTGGGAGTCCTTAAACCGAACACCCGTTACTGGTGCTACTCTTCAGGTACTGACACCGGAGCTGGACGGGGGCCGTGTCATCGCACGCTGTTGGCGTACCACAGAAACAAATGCGGTGCGCAATTCCAGGTCTATTTATGAATTGTCAAACACACTTTTGTGGCGGGAATTGCAGCGCCTGGCACGTAACCGGTCGATTGAGACGGCCGAGTCGGAACTCTACGACGGGCCCCTCTACACGGCGCCCGGCGCGCGCAGTATGGTCAGCTACATGGGCGGTCGCGTTTCGAACGTAGCTGCCGGTGTCCTCCACCGCGTTCGCGAGCAGATCGGCCTCAGGCCGCGCATGTGGACGATCGGCTTTGGGAAGGGAGACATAGAGGGCGCTGCTCTCTGGCGGACCAAGTTTGTCGATCCGCCCGCCAATCGCTTCTGGGCAGATCCGTTCTTCTTCAAGCATGCCAGCAAAAATTATCTCTTCTTCGAAGAATACGATTATAAGCATGGGCGCGCTTGGATATCGGTCGGAGAGTTCGATAACGGTTCCTTCACCTATATCGGCACCGCTCTCGACGCGGGTTATCACATGTCGTTTCCGTTCATTTACCGGGTTGGTGAAGATATATTTATGATACCGGAGACAACAATAAAAAGGCGCATTGAAATTTGGCGCGCTATAAATTTTCCGAACCAGTGGGAACTGCACAAAACCGTTCTGGACGACACGGACGTCGCTGATTCAGTTGTTCACGAGCATGAAGGACGCTGGTGGCTCTTTACGAATATTTGCCAGACTCTGGATGGCGATTATTGCAATGAGCTTCATATTTTTGAGGCCGACGGACCATTGCTCGATAAGATCGAACCCCATCCTGATAATCCCGTCGTCATAGATAGTCGAAGCGCAAGAAATGGCGGACGACCTTTTTATCGAAATGGTCGCCTTTATCGGCCATCTCAGAATAACAGTTACGCCATTTATGGCTATGGCCTGAACATCATGGAAATTACGAAACTTACGCCTGACCACTATAATGAGCGGATGTTGCGACAGGCCAGCCCTAGTTTCGGCAAGGATATTATTGCGCTGCACCATGTAGATCAGATTGACGGCTACTATGTGATCGATGCCTGCCGGGCGCTTGGTGGACGCGGCAAAGGTGCCTAG
The DNA here is from genome assembly GCA_964632265.1 of uncultured Hyphomicrobiaceae bacterium. Taxonomy (GTDB): domain Bacteria; phylum Pseudomonadota; class Alphaproteobacteria; order Rhizobiales; family Hyphomicrobiaceae; genus CAJQQK01. The sequence continues at coordinate 9,898 of CAZWCL010000051.1, forward strand.
TATGAAGAGAGGTGCAAATGCACCGACCGCGACATTTTGGCCAGCCTGAGCGTGCTGCTACTCGAGGGAAACCGTCATGACCGAACAAGCAAACCGTTCAAGTCCGCCCGAGCTTTCGTATATAGCGCTCGCAAGCCGTGACCCGGAGCAGCTGGGGCGTTTTCTATGTGATCAGCTGCGGCTAGCTGCTTTCGAGTTCTGCCGAGACGGCGATGACACCCTCATGGCTTATCGGGCTGGACGGACCGCATTGTTGGTTCTGCCGCTCGGCCACGATGCACTTTCTGGCGACACGGCCGGTGTCGACCATATCGCCGTTGCTGGCGGGGCGGATGAGATGGACAATTTGGACCCTGATTTAATGGGTTCGAGGCGTATTGGTCCAGGTGGAGCAAGGCAAATAGTGCTCGACCGGAGAAAAACATGCGGCGTCGACTTGCGATTTTCGCAGACTGTTCCGCTGCCGCCAGTCTGCGAGGACGTTGTCAAACGCATAGACCATATCGGAATTGCATCTGCTGACAACGGAGCTGCGAAAGAGTTCTTCTGTTCTCGAATTGGAGCACTCTATGAGAGCCAACAGACCGATGTCGAAGTCACGACCACGATAGAGAGCTTTACGTCGGACAAGTACGGCCCCTTTTATCATTCACGTTCTCCCGATGTCATTGGCGGTCTGAATGTATTGTTTCTCACCATTGGGGATCTTGAGCTTGAGTTTCTGCAGGATATCGATCCCGCGCGTGAATTCGAGATGCATCACGGAGCGGCCGGGACAACGAAACAGGATCGCAGCGCAATCGGCCGGTTTGTCGCCAAGCGAGGGGGCGGCCTTCATCACGTGGCTTTCAGTGTGGACAATATCGATGACCTGCTATCGTCGCTCGCCGAGGCCGACGTTCGTTTGATCGATAAAGTTGGCCGCCCAGGCTCGCGATGCAGCCGGATCGGCTTCGTGCATCCGGGAAGCACGGGGGGCGTTCTTGTTCACTTCGTAGAGCGCCGAGAAATCGAACCATGTCCGTCGTGAGATCAGGCCCGGCTAGATATATCCACGACGTTTCGCCCGGCGAACAATCCTGTATACGCGGCGCGAACGGCGACGTTCTTCCGGCGGATAACATAGGCAGCAGCAGCATACAAAGCCGGCACTCGGTGGCATTGGGTCACTCGTTCGACAACGACAACAGCTCATCTCCATCTAACGCGAGGCCGTCCGCTGTCTCTGCATGCGGCTTCACTATCGTGTACGTCCCTTCAGACATTTCAGACATCGAGCAGGGCTGGCAGAATAAGAGTTTACCACTGCCTGAGCGTTTGAGGAGTTCATTCTTGGCCGGCCAGGAGGGGAGTATGGAGTGAGGCGTTTGATGCAGAACGGCCGCGATTTCCGAAGACTTTTTTTTCGCACAACAGGTGGCCGATGAACGCGCAGGGGCAGACGTGTCTGCTGGCGACGAAGACTTGAAAAACAGCCAATTGACAGGAAAAACCATGATCCATGAACTACGCGTCTACACTACACCCGCCGGCATGGCACCGGTCCTGGCCAAATTATCCGCCGAGGTGGCGCGCGAGATACGGGGCGACAAGTACGGCAAGCTCGAAGGGTACTGGGTCTCGGAAATCGGACCGCTCAACAAATGCTTTCATCTTTGGTCCTACGACGATCTTAACCACCGAGAGGAAC
>CAZWCL010000052.1:0-11375 GCA_964632265.1 uncultured Hyphomicrobiaceae bacterium
ATCGCAGGGAAGCACGCAAAAAAATAGCTGGCCGAAAGCCGCCAGCTAAAGTCCCCCCGGGCCCGATCCGTCACAAGCCACCTCCAGCGGTTCTGATGCCGCTATTCGGTACCTCAGTTAAGTTTGGTCTTGACGTCGGTGATACCTTCGTTGATCAGGCGTTGCCCGATCTCGCCATCTGTCTTTGCGGCCAGGATCTTTTCGGAGGCCGCAACAGCCGCGTCGACCGCTGCACCCCGGACCTCGCCGAGCGCCTGCATTTCGGCGCGGGCGATTTTTTCCTCAGCGAGCCTGATCCGGCGGGCCACGGCATCTTCTGCGCGCCGCTCGGCTTCCTTGCGCATGTTTTCGCTTTCGCGGCGGGCCTGCTCAACGATTTTCTGCGCCTCGCTCTCGGCCTCGGCGGCCTTGCGCTGATACTCGGCGAGCAGTTGCTGGGCGTCTTCGCGCATGTTGCGCGCGTCATCGATACTCTTCTTGATCGCCTCGGCGCGATCATCGAGGGCCTTGCCGACCAGGCGCGGCACGCCATAGTAGACCAGCAGCGCGATGAACAACAGGAAGGCGACTGCAACCCAAAACTCAGGCGTTTGCAGTGTCGGCAAGTCGGCGGTAGCTGCGAAGACAGTCAAGACCATGGTCATTCTCCTGCAGCGGGTTGTGGCAAGGCGCGGCGCACTTCGTCGGCCGGCACATCAGCGCCGATCAACTTGCGCACCAGTTCCTGAGCCGTCTCAGTCGATATTTCGCTGACCTTGGCCATCGCATCGCTCTTCATCGCGTTGATGCGTTCTTCAGCCTCCGCCATCCGCGTCTGATCCTCGGCCTCGGCGACTTTTCGCTTGGCTTCGAGGTCAGCCGTCACCGCATCACGCGTCTGTTTCGCCATCGTACCTGCTTCGCCGCGGGCATCCGCGAGCTTCTGCTCATACTCGGCAATCGCGTTCTGTGTTTCACTATTCAGCCGCTCCGCTTCAGCCACGTCGCGCTCGATCCGATTCTTACGCTCGTCCAGGACCGAAGAGATGCGCGGTAGCGTCACTTTCGACAGGACATAATAGAGCACCAGAAAGGTCAGCGCGAGCCAGATGAGCTGCGGTGCCATATCATTGGCGTTGAGCTGTGGCAGCCCACCGCTGGTCTCGACCGTATCAGGCACCGCGGCAAGCACGATGGTTAACCACGCCAGCATGTCACTTCCCGGTTCAATCTAGAGTGTTAATGCTGCAGGCCGCCGCGCCCGACAAATGCTGGTCCGCGGCGGCAGCTTGCAATCTTCGTTGGTCCGCTCTGTTCGCTTCGATCAGCCAAACAGGATCATAAGCGCGATCAGAAGACCGAAAAGACCAGTCGCTTCCGCGAGGGCGAAGCCGATCAGCAGGTTGGTGAACTGGCCGGGCGCAGCAGAAGGATTGCGCAACGCGCCGGATAGATAGTTGCCGAAGATGTTGCCGATACCGATACCGGCACCGATCAGCGCGAAACAGGCAAGGCCAGCACCAATAAACTTTGCGGCTTCAGCTTCCATGAGAGTTCTCCATCGAGTGAGTTATCAGTTGAGACTTTGACGAACGAATTCGCATCCAGCCGTTCGGCTGAACGCGGAACCTAGTGATGGTCGTGCATGTTGATCGCGTCGTTGAGATAGATACAGGTCAGCACTGAGAAGATCATCGCCTGCAGGAACGCGACGAGGAATTCAAGACCGGTGAATGCGACCGTAGCAACCAACGGTACGACACCAAAGACGCCGAGGCTAACGATGAACCCGGCGAAGACCTTAAGCAGTGTGTGGCCAGCCATCATGTTAGCGAACAAACGAACAGAAAGGCTGATCGGGCGAATCAGAAAGGAAATGATTTCGATCGGCACAATGATCGGGACGAGCGGCAGCGGCAGGCCATCCGGCTTGAACAGTTTCAGAAAGCCAACGCCATGCCGGGCGAAGCCGATCGCCGTTACAACGATGAAAACCAGCGCGGCAAGCGCGAACGTGACCACGATGTGGCTGGTGACCGTGAACGAATAGGGGATCATCCCGAGCATGTTCAGCACGAGCACGAAGACGAAAATCGTAAACACGAACGGGAAGTATTTCATGCCGTCCTTGCCCGTGTTGTCATACACCATGTTAGCGATGAACTCGTAAGCAAGCTCGGCGACCGACTGCGTGCGCGTTGGGACCATAGAGCGACCGCCCATCGCGTAATGCAGAAATCCAATGATGACTGCGACGGCGATCACCATGAAAAGTGCGGAGTTGGTGAACGACGCATCCAGTCCGAATAGATCCAGCTTCAAATAGCGGTTGATCTCGAACTGCTCCATAGGGCCCAGTGCCCCAGTCGCGCCTTCAGGTCCCACGTCTGCCCCTCCCACATTCGCCAAGCCGGTCAATTCGGGCCTCTCTCGGCCATACCCAGCCTCAATCATCGTCCCCCACATCCTTCACGGATGAAGAGGAAATTTGCGCCGCTTCCGCGTCCCGCTGCATGCGTTGGGCGGTGCGGATCACGTTGAACATCCCGGCGGTAAAACCGAGAATAAGCATGACGACCATCAACCAAGGCGCCGTGCCGAGATACTGGTCGAGCCACCATCCGACAAACGCGCCGAATGCCACACCGACAACGAGATCAACAGCAATTCGAAGCCCCTGACCCAATGCCTGCCCGCGCTGACGCGGATCATGCGTCGGCTTCGGATTCATGCGTTGGCGGGCTTCACTCAGCCGCTGATCAATTTCCCGTGCGCGCGCCCTTATCGAAGCCCGGTCGGCAGCACTTATCCTGCCACCGTCTGGGCCTTGATGATCGTCGCCGTTTGACATGAAGTCGCCTGTGCGAGCGGAAGGCCGGCGCGAACACCGGTCAATGACCGGGCGGAACGTAGTTAGGCGCTTTTGGGGTGTCAAGCTGGCCAGATGGTTAACTGAGGCGGTTGGGCTACGGCGAAACCGCACACCTGGGGCTCAGCGGTGGTCCCGATCACTCGCACCGCCCCGCCGCATGCCTAAATCGCTACCGGGAAAACACCATCGCTGCAAAAAAAGTCGATGCGCCCTTTTCGCAATGAATCGATTGGGCTAACTCGGCGTTCAGTACTGCGTCAGAACCGATTCGTTCATCCGGACGGAGCTCGCATGTCCACCTTTGACATCGTTTTCTGGCTACTTATCGTCATTATCGCCGTTCTGGCCTACACGATCGAGTCCGGCCTTTCGCAGCGCCACCGCACGCTTGTCTTCTCGTCGATCCTGTCAGCGACCCTGGCCGTCGTCTACATGATGTTCCTGGTGGAGGATAATTCCTCTTTCGGAACGGGCACGCCGCCGCCGAAAAAAGAAACGCAGAAGAAAAAAGTCGTCGCCGTAAATATGGGCGGCGACGGCACCATGATGCAACAGGAGGTCGAGGTCGTCGAGGTTGCTCCGAAGCCCGAAGACTCCGGCCTGCGCTACGAGGACAGCCGCCTGCTCAAGACGCCCGGAGGGTTTCGAGACTGTCCCGAATGCCCCTTGATGATCATGATACCGGCAGGCGAATTCATCATTGGCTCGCCGGGCAGTGAAGCTGGCCGACGCAGTAACGAATCACCGCAAAAGTCCATTAGCTTCGCGCGGCCCTTTACGATCAGCCGCTACGAAATCCAGTTTCGGCAATTTGCAGCCTTCGTAAAGGACAGCGCCTACAAGGCTGTCACGCCATGCCGCGCCAACGGAGAAGAAGGCATTGGCAAAGTTGACTGGCAAGAGCCTGGCGTCAAACAACCCACCGCCGAGCATCCTGTGGTTTGCCTGTCTTGGTACGATGCCACCGCCTACGCCAAGTGGCTGAGCGAGAAGACCGACCGCCGTTACCGGCTGCCGTCCGAGGCCGAATGGGAATACGTCGCGCGCGCCGGTACGGTAACGCCCTACTGGTTCGGCGCCGATATCACCCCGGAGCGTGCCAACTTCGGCAAGCAACATGGCGGCACCACGCCTGCCGGTAAATTCGATGACAACCCATTCGAAGTCTTCGACGTCAACGGCAACGTGTGGGAGATGACGGAGGATTGTTGGGGCGATACGCTGCGCCGGGTTCCCGTCTCAGGCGTCTCGGAACTGGGTGCCGGCGATTGCGCGCGCAGCCCACTGAGGGGTGGCGGCTGGGCCTCGGACAAGAGGCAGGTGCGATCGGCCTACCGCCGGGCAATGTACCGCAACGAAGCCCGCAACACTGTCGGCTTTCGTCTGGTGCGCGAGATCAAGTAAGCGCCGCAAGCAACTCGTCACGTGCCTTTATAAGGGCGCGTAAGGCGTCGTCGCTGCCGCCGTGATCAGGGTGGCAAATCAGTGCCGAGCGCCGGAAGGCTGCCAGAACTTCGTCGCGGCTCGGATCGGCAACGAGGCCCAATACGGCAGACGCCGACGTCTCAGGCGTTTGCCAACCGGGCGCCGCGCTGGCCGGCTGTTGCCGCGAATGCCTGGTCGATTTTGACGTGCCATCGCTGGCTGGCCGCTTCGGCCAGCGGGTCGAAGCGACGCTAACGGTGGCATCGTCCGGCGCCGGCGCGTTCCGCCACTGGCCGCGGGCAGGCCTGTCAGGCCGTGACCGGCTGAGCGTCGACATCGAGGCCGGATTGTCATCGAAATCCGATGCCTCACGAGCGATCCAGGTGGCGCCGCGCGGTACCGGTGCGCGGCCGGCGGCAACCGCCCGGATGAACCGGCGGAATTCCTCGGCGACCTGGCGCAGCGCAGCCGCCTGATCGCCGCTACCTGCGAGATCATCGGGAAGCGCTGCAAGGCCGCCGATATAAAGATATGACTGCCACTCCAGGCAGCGCAGGCAGCCGGTTATCTCGGTATTGGGCAAAGCGATCTGGAAGTCCGCCGGCACCTCGACGCCGCACCGGGTGCACACTTCGGCCATGGTGCCAAACCAATGAACACGCGCCTTGGCAGCAGCATCGGCGGCGGCATCAAGGCGATGCTTGCGGGCGGTGATGTCCACTGTTTCCTCCAGATTCAAACGCGTCGTTGGCCGCGGCTTGCGCTCAACCGGCTTCCAGGAACCGTTCAGCCCGCTCGAGATCGACCGACACCAGCTGGCTCACGCCCTTCTCGCCCATGGTTACGCCAAAGAGGCGATCCATCCGCGCCATCGTTTCGGGATGGTGGGTGATCACCAAGAAGCGCGTATCTGTTTCGGTTGCCATCTTCTCCATCATTCGGCAGAAGCGATCGACGTTGGTGTCGTCGAGCGGCGCGTCGACTTCGTCGAGCACACAGATCGGCGAGGGATTGGTCAGGAATACCGCGAAGATCAGGGATAACGCCGTCAGCGTCTGCTCGCCGCCAGACAACAAGGACAACGTGGTCGGCTTCTTGCCGGGGGGCTTGGCGATGATTTCGAGGCCGCCGGCGAGCGGATCGTCGTCGCTTTCGATCATGGACAGGCGCGCTTCGCCGCCGTCGAACAAAGTCTGGAATAGCGCCTGGAAATGATCGTCAACCGTCTTGAATGCCTCGCGCAGGCGCTTGCGGCCCTCGCGATTGAGGCTCTGGATACCGGCGCGTAACTTCGCCACCGCCTCTTCGACGTCTTCACGTTCGCCATCGAGCGCGCCAAACTGTTTCTCGAGTTCGGCAAGTTCGTGCTCGGCCTGCAAATTGACGCCGCCGAGGCGCTCTCGCTCCGTGCGCAGGCGGGCGAGACGGCCTTCAGCGTCAGCGAGCGCCGGCAAGTCGGCATCGGAGGCCACGCCCGCAAGTGAGAGGCAGCCTTCAGGCGTCGTCTCCATCGTGTCGTGGATCTTCTGGACGATACCTGCCCGTTTCAGGCGGGCGCCCTCGAGGCGTGCTTCGGTGCGCGCACGCGCCTCGCGGTGGCCGGTCACCACGGCTGTGGTCTCGCGCAACGCTTCCGTGGCTTCGCGCAAACCCGTCTCAACGGCGGCTACGGCGTCTTCGGCCGCTGTGCGCTCCTTTTCGGCTGTTTCGATCGAATTGCGAAGCTCTTCGAGGCGTTTGTCGATTTCATCCGGGCGGGTTGCGAGCCCCGCGCGTTCGGCCTCAAGCGCTCCGGTGTCATGTGTGATTTGTCCGATGCGTGCTTCAGCCTCAGCGCGGTGCCTGGCCCACTGTTCGCGCTCACGGGCAATCGCCGACATGCGTTCATTGAGGCGCTTGATCGTCTGAGAGAGGACGGCGCGCTCGGCGCGAAGCTCGGAGGTTTGGGTGCGATGCTGCGCCAGCGTCTCATTGGTCGCGTTGGTGGCGGCCTCGAGCTTCGAAAGATCGGGCAGGGCGCCGACAGCGGCTTCGCTCTCAGCCAGGGCACCGGCGAGTGCGCGGGCCTCTTCGACTGCTTCGGCCTCGGAGGCCCTGAGCGCGGTCATTCGGGTCTCGAACGATTGCATCGCCTGTCGCTCACGCGCCAGTCTCTCCTGCGCTTCGGCGAGTGCTGCCTGATCGTGACTAAGGCGCCTGCGTGCGGCTGTCATCGAATCGCGACTTCTTGCAAGGTCATCGGCCGCCGATCGCGCGGCCGCTTCGGCAGCCTCAACGGCCGCGGCCGCGGCGGCCAATTCGCCGGCAACCTCGCTCAGCCGGTTGCGTCCGGCGAGCCTTTGCGCCGCGGCAGACGGTGCATCGGCGCGCGCGACAAGCCCATCCCATCGCCATAAATGGCCTTCGCGGCTGACGAGGCGCTGCCCGGCCTTGAGACCCGACTGCAGAGCGGCGCCGGCGCCGGCGTCCACCACGCCGATCTGGCGCAAGCGGCGGTGGAGAGCCGCTGGCGCCTCGACGTTTGCCGTTAATGCCTCAACGCCCTTGGGCAGTGCCGGATCATCCGCCGCCTCACGCTCATTATTCGCCGTCTCGGCCGGGGCCTTCCAGTAAACCGGCGCAGCGCTCTCGGTTGCCGCTTCGATATCGTCGCCGAGGGCGGCGGCGAGGGCGGCTTCATAGCCCGGCGCAACGGACACTTGATCGATGACCGATGGAAACGCATGGCCGTTCGTTGCGAGAAACTTTGCGAGTGTCGCCTCTTCCGCCTGCAGAGCGCGAAGCGCGATCGTCGCGGCCTCGCGAGCGCCGCGCGCCACACCCTCGGCATCGAGCGCCGCGGCCACGGCGCTGTCATGGCCGGCCAACTCGTCTTCGGCTGTGGCGATGGCCGCGACCAGGCCCGCGCATTCAGCTTGTGCTTTTTCGATCCGGTAGGCTTCAGGTGCTGCCTTCTCGGCGTCGCTGATCTGGCCCCGGACGCGCGCCAACTGCGCTTCAAGGCGTTTTTGGCGCTCGCCGCGCTCAACCGCGAGCGCTTTAAGGCTGCGCTCCTCGCCCAGGCGCTCGTTGAGGGTTGCCTGGGCCTCACGCGCAATCCGTTCAGCCTCGCCGAGCGCCGTCTCCGCCGTGGCTATTGCTGCGTCAAGTTCCTGGTCACGGTCACTGTCGCGCCCGACTTCGTCGGAGAGGGTGGCACGTTCTTCGGCGAGACGCGAGCCCTGGCGTTCGGCCTCGTCGACGCGCTCCACCTCTCGGCGGCGATCTTCCGCCAATATTTGCGCGCGCTGGCCAAGTTCATCCCGCCGGGCAATGATGCGTTCACGCTCTGCGTTCAACGTCTCGAGTTCATGGCGCATTCGCGTTGCCACGGCGGCGCGCACCATCGCCTGTTCGCGCAGCGGCTGCATTTTTTCGGAGAGTTCCGCTTCGTGGCGCAGAGCGGCGGCTTCGGCCTGTGTCGCAAGGCCCAGTTGATGCAGCGCCGCCTGCAGCGCGGCTTCTTCGGCTGTGACCTCTGCCTGGCTCCCGGCCCAGGTCAAATGCAGGACCATCGCTTCAGCCTGACGAATCTGGTCCGACAAGTCGCCATAACGGCGGGCCTGGCGGGCCTGGCGCTTGAGGCTCTCGAGCTGGCTTTTGAGAGAGCCTAGCAAGTCACCAATTCGTGCCAGATTGTTTTCGGCCGCCTTGAGACGCAGTTCGGCTTCATGGCGGCGGCTGTGCAGCCCGGCGATCCCGGCGGCATCTTCCAGGATACGGCGGCGCTGCTCGGGCTTGGCATTTACGATCTCGCCAATCTGGCCCTGGCGCACCAGAGCCGGCGAACGAGCGCCGGTCGCCGCATCCTCAAACAATATCTTCACGTCGCGGGCGCGCGCTTCCCGCCCATTGATGCGGTAGTTCGAGCCTGCCTCGCGCTCAATCCGGCGCGTGATCTCGATGTCATCGGCATCATTGAACTCAACCGGCGCCGTGCGCGCGGAATTGTCGAGAAATATCGTCACTTCTGCCGCATTGCGGGCCGGCCGCGTTACGGTCCCTGAGAAAATCACATCGTCCATCGCGGAGGCGCGCATCGACTTATATGAGCTTTCGCCCATTACCCAGCGCAGTGCTTCCAGCAGATTGGACTTGCCGCACCCGTTCGGCCCGACGACACCAGTCAGGCCATGTTCAATAATAAGGTCCGTCGGCTCGACGAACGATTTGAAGCCAAGCAGGCGCAGCTTCGAAATGTGCATGGATGCCGTAAGTTCCAGATGGGCAGTTTACCGGGACGGGCAGTTCAGCAGTTGATGATTATCTGAGTCGGGGCGGCCCGCGGACCAAAACGGGGAGCTTGTAGCCGAAAACGGCCGACAACGACAATCCTGAGCATACCCGGCAAGGCCGAGCGCGCTCACCGGGCAGCGCTTGCGACGCCGCCGGCGGTGAGTACGCGGTCGAAGTCGCTGATCGTCAGTACGCTCTTGTAGAGCTTGTTATTGATGAAGAAATTCGGCGTTCCGATGACACCGAGCGTGCGCCCGCGCTCTTTCACTGCATTGAGATCTGCAACAAGCTTCTTGTCATCGAAGCAGGCGTCGAACTTCGCGCGCGTCAAGCCAAAGCGCTTGACGACCTGCCAGATCGGCTCACGCCGCACGTCCTGGCTAACCCATCTGGGTTGGGCGCGCATCAAAGCATCGTAAGCTTCAAAATAACGTTTCGACGGAACACAGCGTAAGGCGATCGTTGCCGCTCCAGACTGAAAGCCGATCGGGAACTCCCGCAGGATGAAGCGCACCTTACCCGTGTCGATGTATTTCTTCTTGAGTTGCGGAAATGTCTTGCGGTTGAACTGGCGGCAGTAAGGACAAGTCATCGAAGCGTACTTGATAACCGTCACCGGCGCGTCGGTGCGGCCAAGGCTACGCTCCGGCAGCGGTCCACCCTGCATGACCTCCGCCATCGTCGGCTTGTCGATCACGACGCGGCGGGGCGTGCGCTCCTCGCTTGCATCCGCAAACGGATTGAATGGCTTGGCCGAGACGGATGCCGGCGACGCTGCGTTGGCGAGCGTGCCGGATTGCGATGGGAGTGAAGCCGTACCGATTGCGGCGCCTGAACAGGCCGCAAGCGTGCCGGCAATCATCGCGACCGCGCACACGGGTGGTGCCGGACGGCCACCACCACGGCACCACAGCCGCGACCAAAGGCGCGCGAGGCTTTTTCGCCTATTTGAGTTCACCACCCCACTCCCCCAATTTCTCTCGGCGGCATGCCCAGCGCAAACAACATCAAAATTGGAGCTGCGCCAGCCGCTCGCCGCCCCCGCACCCGGCTCCTCGTCAGATCATCCCTGGATTCTGCCCAGCGCCTGGCCACCGAGATGGCGTTCGATCCGCGCGCCGCTTAACCGCTCTCGTTGAGCAGCGGGTCGATCACCTTTGAGAAGGTATCGAGGGTCATAACGCTGCCTTCGACCGCCTTGCCGTTGATGAAGAACGACGGCGTGCGGCTGACGCCGAACTCCTCGCTCGCCTTGTTGCGCTGCTCTACAAGCTGGCCATAAAGCTTCTCGTCCTTGAGGCACGCTTCGAATTTCTCGCGCGTAAAACCGGCCTGCTTCGCAATCTCGAAAAGTTTCGGCTCGGCGTTACCGCGGACAAGCCATTCATCCTGCTTCTGGAAATAGATATCTGTCAGCGCGGCAGTTGCATCGTTGTTGCCGGCACAGCGCGTCAGCATTGAGACCGCAACTGCGATCTGGTTCAGCGGAAACTCGCGCATGACGAGCAGAACCTTGCCGGTGTCGATATATTTTTCTTTCAACTCAGGTAGTACGTTCTTGTGAAAGGCTGCGCAGGCCGGGCACGACATCGAGGCGTACTCGACTATCGTTACCTCGGCGTCCTTGTTGCCGACCGTAATATCCGGCAGCGCGCCAGGCGCCATCAGCTTTTCAACCGGCACGTCTTTGGCCTGGGCGAAGGCTGGCAGGCCCGCCACGCTCAACGCCGTCGCGGCGCCGGCACCAAGCACGACGTTGCGGGCGAACTGGCGGCGCGTCATGTCGTGCGCTGTGATTTCGGTTTTTTCGGTCACGCATTATCCTTTCACCGGCTCATGATATCCGGGCTTGTGTACGACGTCTTCCTACAAGCCGACTGGATCGCATGGTCGCCCATCGTGCTTGAACGTGCTGTGAACAAAGGCGTCATGATGGCAGCCCGCAAATGAGCCCAATGAACTTCGCTCAGCAAGAGGCTACTGCAGTAAAGTTGCCACATTCCCGGTCAGGGTCCAAATAACCGCCCCATCGAAATACGCACCGGCCACGCGAACTCTCCGGCCTCAGCGTGTCCGTGTCATATTTGCGTGAAGCCGATCCAAGGCCGCCAGTAGCGGGGTGACATCGCGCTCATTGGTTGTCGTAGCGTCAGAACGGCCACGTCCCGCCGCCAATGCCGGGCGGAGTGCGTCCCGTGCGCCGCCGTTTTTGCTTATCGCGGCTGACAGCGTCGGCGCTGACCGGGCGTTGGCGGCTGCAGCGATCGGGGCCTGGACAAAGCGCATGGTGCTAACGGCACGGTAGCCAAAGTGGGCATTGATGCGCTCGATGATCTGGGCACTCTGGTACTGCACATCAATGGCGCGCGGCCCATCGACACGGAGAACCAGGGTCGCGCCCGGGCGCCCTCGGTCGGCATCTTCCGTCTCTGCGAACGCTTCGACGCCCCGCGGCCACTTGAGCCTCTCGGGAAGTGTGAAACTTGCCAAATCGGCGCCCACGATGATTGCCCAATCGGTCAGGAGGGTGGCGGTTGAAAATCCGTATTTCTCGAACGATTTCCTTGTCAGCGCCGGAACGAAGCTGCCAACACTTTTCGCATATGACCGCTTTTTGCTGCCGATCCTGCGATTGACTTGAGCCTCAGCCATGACGAGCGGTTTCCAATCGTTTCATGATCGCGCATTCGCGCTTACGCTCAAGTCTAAGCGATTCGCTGCCGGTTCGCCCATCGGCGAGCTCAGGCATGCTTTCGCGAGGAGGTTCGAATATGGCTGATCTCGCAGGCTACGCCGTTGACCGCCCGGCGACCGCCGCTGAAAC
>CAZWCL010000053.1:0-11358 GCA_964632265.1 uncultured Hyphomicrobiaceae bacterium
CATGCTCTGGGCTGCAGCCCTGCCGGCGCGCTCATGCGACGGCGAATGACCCCCTCATCGGCCGGGAACGGTCATCAGATGACCGGAAACCGCTGGGGACCCGCAGACAGGTCTCAGTCGAAGACCGTCCTGCGTAAAACGCGGCCGCCCTCCGTCGCCTGACGCCAAAGGCGCTTGAGCGTCGGGCCACCGCGTCGCTCCGAGAGCCGCCGGATCAGTTGGACGTTACGCGCCTGGTCGAAGCTGTCTGTCAGTCGCGCCCAGACGAGGTCAACATTATAGGCGCGCGCACGTTCCGGTAGCGCGACTGGCACGACATCTTCAATGTCAAGGGCCATGTCTTCAGCGACGGCTTCGCAGGCCGAGCGGATGTTTCTCGCCTTGGCCGATGCGTCATCGCGCATATCGTACGGAGGCTGCCATTCACCGAAAGGGCGGACGCGGTCGATGCCGGTGAGGACGGCAAACACGGGCGGCATGCGTTGCGACGTGCGCGCCCGTTGGGCTTCGTGAATGGCGGTCAGGGTCGTGACGTCGACCGCCCGATCAGGCCGCGTGGCAGACAGAACCCAGACGATCGCATCGGCAATACAGGCGCGCTCGACGAGCGCTGCAAGCCGTTTGCGGTCACCCTCGAGAGCCGGGCTCTCGGTCAGCTTCAGGGTAAGATCTTCGTCCCGCATCAATTCGTAGGTCGTGAATTCTTCGTCCGAAGGGATTACATCGACCGCGGCACGCACGTCGTCACTGAGCGCATTGACGAGACTGGATTTGCCAACGCCTTCCTGGCCGATAAAAAGAATATCGAGCGGGGCAGGCGCCGGGGCTGTGGCGGCCGCTGGGGGTTCCGCCGCCTTTGCATTGGAGTGCTCCGGGCGCAGGCGGCCACTGTACAGGTCGATCGCCGCGCGGCCCACTTCACGCACGTAGGCGCGCGCGAGACGACGGGTGAACTCGGTACGGACACCGTCGATGAGCTCGCCGGACACGCGTTCGCGCACTTCGCCAGCGATTGCGCTGGCCGGGTTCACGAACCGCAGAATACGCCACAGATTGTATGCCTTCTCGGCGGCAGTCGCGAGACCTCGCCAACGGTAGACGGTCAGGAGTTGGCCCACCGTCAGCCGATCGCCGAACGGTACGGCGTTGGTGACGAACCGGTTGAGTTCGCCGCTGACACGCTCGACGAGAACGAGGGCCTCGGGCACCGTAAACTTCCATAACGGGTCCTTCTCGCCGGGATGCATCGAACGGGCGACCGTGCGCAGCGTCTGCGTACCAAGCTGCAGCACCGCCTCGCGGCTCGTCAGCTCCTCCGGATCGATGCGTTCGGCGAGCGCCTCCACGGCCGCGCGCGCCTCAATTTCCCGGGGCGGGATGGCGACGCTCTCTTCCGGACCGACGGCAATACTCTCGCCGCCGCCTTGTGCCGGCTCTTCAGTCACCTTACGGGCCTCGAGATCTTCGACGCCGCGGCGTACCAGCCAAAACTCGATGCCGTAGATCATCAGCGCGACAGCCGTTGCCACGCCGCTCCAGACCAGGAGCAGATCATGCTGCCAGAGCCACACCGTGCCGAGTGCGGCAAGCGACAGGGTCGGCAGCAAAAGGGCCAGCGCGAGCATTGCTCCGCGCAGAAAGTAAATCGCCGATTTGGTGTTCTGGTTGGCCACTAGGAGCGTTTTCCGTTTGGTCGGCCGGTCGGCGCGTCCGGCGCGTCCGGCTCCAGGCCTCTTGCCCTGGCGATATCGAAAGCTTCGCGCAATGCCTCGCTCCATACGCGCTGGACATCAGATACCGTAACATTTCCCTGGTGGCGTTCTTCCAGAAAATAGTCCGCCGCCTTACCGAGCGCGTAGGTGGTCGCGAAACTCGTCGCGGCTGCGGCTGCGGCGCCGGCGGTCTGTCCGTAAACAGGTATGAGTTTGCTCAACTGGCGGATGCCGAAGCCGGCGGCATAACGCGCGATGGCGCCGACGCCCAGCGCGCCGACGAATTCGATTGCAGCGCGGCGCGACCAGGTCATGCCGCGGGCTGTCCCGAGGCGGTGGAGGAGACGCGCCTGGACGGCCGGAACGGCGGCGACGGCGGCAACGGGGATGAGATCGGCGACAGAGGCAGCAGCGGCGTGTCCAAGAATGAGCCGGTGACGCCTTGCGGGCTCGCCGGGTGTGTCGACATCATCGATGGCGCTCACCAGTGCGGAGGGGCCAACTTTTGCCAGCGCTTCATGCAGAGCGGCGAGGCCGTAGTCGTGTGGCGCGAGGCCATCTTCCGGCTTGGTGAAATCGATTGCCACCACAGCGATCGGCCCGTTGCCTGGTAGATCGTCGATCAGGCCGCGTTGGTATTTGAGGGCGCGTACAAGCTGTTCAGGGACGGCATTCACCATCTCCGGACGCGGCGCGCCGTCGCTGGCAAAGGCATAGGCGGGGGGATGGCCCATGCCCGGGTCATAGCCCTCGTGAAGATGAGTTTGAGCTACTACGATTGGCCAGGCAGGGTCCTGCCGCCGGATCTCACGCAGGGCGCCGAAGATCAGGTCCTGTTGCGGGTCCATCGCCCGCATCACCGCGATGGTGCAGTGGCTCGCGCCGCGCGCAAACGCGATATCGTCGGTTGGGTCGTAAGCGGCTTCGCCCAGTCCGCGTGTGTCGAGAAACCTCAGCACAGGCGCCTCAGGGGGCAGTTCGTAGATGTCGGCCGACCGGGTGCAGGGGCGGAATCCGTCGCCGACCTCCGCGCGCGTGGCACCGGTCAATGCGCGCACGATCGAACTCTTGCCCGACTGAACTTTGCCGAGAAGCCACACCACCGGCGCCACCGCCCTTGCCTGTTCGGCGACGTCGGTCTCGGGAGCGGCATCAGTGCCGAACAGGGCCATCGCGTTATTCCTGTTGTCGTCTACCAAGTCTCAGGTCAACATCGCGCCGCGCGAGGGGCGACACAAGAGGCAGGCTGCACGGTCAACCTTCGCCGGGTGCATGGTTGCCATCGGCTCCGTCGCCCTCGGCATAGCTTGCAGCTGCGCGGGCGGCCGGTTTGCCGAAAGTTGGCGGGTGCTCCGCATCCACCACCCGCGGCGCGAGGTGGTAGAGGGTTGCCGCGGCAATGATCAGCAAGGGCACCGCGAGGAAGGCGCCCACAGGCCCCCATAGCCACAGCCAGAAAGCGATTGCGAGAAACACCACGAGCGGGTTCAGCGTCAGATTGCGACCGAGCATGTGCGGCGTGATGAGCTGTCCTTCGAGGCCATTGATGGCGAGATAGAGAAGGGCGGGCACGAGGGCTGCGGTTATGGTGTCGAAGGTCACGAGCCCGACGCCGGCCAGCACGACGGTCATGAAAGCCATGCCAAGGTAGGGGATAAAATTGACGATTCCGGCCATGGCACCCCAAAGCAAGGGCGAAGGCAGGCCGACGGCATAGGTCATGGTTGCAACAACGATCCCCAGGACGATGTTGATACCCGTGATTGTGAAGATGTAGCGCGAAAGAAGGAATTCCGTGTCACGCGTGATACGGGCGAAGCGCAGCTTGGAGCGTCGTGTCGCGAAGGCTTCCAGGACGGCGGCCCGCAATCTCGACCGAGTCGCGAGCAGGAAATAGAGCGTACCGAGAAAAACCACGAAGCGGGCCATGGCATCCGGCACCGAGATTAGAAGCCCCTGCACGACACCCGGCTCTTCGACCACAACCTTGACCGGCTCTCGTTCCTGTTCGGTTGGCGAAGTATCAGTTTCGTCCCCCGGCGTGGCCGCATCCTCAACCTTGCGTTCCATCTCGCGCAATTGGGCGAGGGGTTCCTGGAGCCGCTGGAATTCGGTCTGAAACTTCAATCCGATTTCCGGGACGCGTGCAGCCCAGTTCTGGATTGGCTGGGCGAGAGTCAATGTGAGCGCGCCGATAACAGCCACCAAAGTGAGAACGATCAACGCCGCCGAGAGGGTGGTCGGCACGCGCCAGTGTTCGAGGCGATCAACGAGGGGACCGATCGTGAAACCGAGAATAATTCCGGCCGTGGCTGGTGCAAAGATATACTGGGCAAAGTAAAGGGCGGTGATCAGCGTGCAGAGGGCGACGGAAAGCAGCGATAGCTGTGCGCCGCGATCCAAGAGTTGGCTGATTTCGATAGGTATGCGGCCGTGACTGCGCGTCAGGGGCGGCGAGCGCCGAGGTGGGCGGCGGCGCTGCAGAATGCGGTCGCGAGCAAGCTGGCCCCGGCCAGGTTTATTTGTCGCCATGGTCGCTCGTCCGCCATACCAAATTTTTCATGCCCGACGGGGACGCCTTCGATGTTAGAGGACGCCGCCCGCATCGGCCCGGTCGGGCCATGCCCGACCAGGCTGAGCCTGATTATACTGCAAACGAAAAGTGCTTGCGCGCTCCAACGTCCGGCTCGCCCTCCCCCATGTTGGCCTTGACGATTTCCCAGCCGAACTTGACGCTGCTGTTTGTCGACGCCCATGCGACGCCTTTATCCAGACGCATTTCCACCATTGTCAGGTTAGGGTCTTCCTTGTCGTCGAACCAGGCAGCCGTGATGCTGTTCCAGTAACGATCGACTATCGCGCGGTCGGCATCAACACGGACGGTACCCTCGACGCAGGCGTGGTAATCGTGATCTTTCCCGATCACACACATGTGGGCCCGGCTACCTGGTTTGATGGCGCCGACCAGATCGGAATCCTTCTTTGCGAAGAACCAGATGCTGCGCGCTTCACGATCGATGTGCGGATGCATTGGCTGCATGAACTGGCCCGAACCATCGATGCCCAGCATGCCAGCTGCAACCTCATCCGTCATGTCAAAGAACTGCATTACAGGTTCTTCTTTCGTGCGCTCGATATCTGCCATGATCTTCTCCTCTATTTTAGTTCAGGTTCTAGCGGCCGTGTTTGCAAGACTGACCCGTTGGGCACGGCATCAGTTCGTTCTCTCGGCCACCCGGCGGCGCGCATCGTTGAAAGTTCCAGCAACACGCCGAGCGAGCTTTGCCAGCGTGTCCTGGGCTTCCGGCGCATGAACCAGATCGGCAACCCGATCACTCATCGCGGCCAGGTCCTGCCGCGGGGCTGCCCGGTCTATGGCGCGTTCAACCGCGGCGGTCATGTCGCGGATGCCGGAGGCGGCGGAATCAGCGGTGTGGCCGATCGAATAGCGTAGCCGTTCATTGCCCGCGCGATGATGACGATCTCGCGCGGCTGTGACGAGGAGCGCCACGGCAACACCGAGGGCGGCGCCGCCGGCGATCGTCAGGCCCGGGTGGCGCGCCATCGTCGACCGGAGTTCTTCAGCACCATCCTCAACAGCCGTCGTCGCTGTGCCGGCCATGACGGTCGCCCTGTTTTGTGCGGTTTCGGCCAAGGCGCGGATCTCTGCGCGCAATTCCGCAATCTGCGCCGCGGCGCGATTGCGTTCGCTTTCGCGTTCGCGTTCGCCTTCGCCGTCGGTGCTCTCGTTCGAGATGGCTCGCTCAGCGTTTTCCGATTGGACGGATGCCATCGGTATATCTCCTTCGGGGCGCAACCCACGGGGACGGGTAGGGCCGCGTGCAGTCGCTTCATTTCGTTGTAGTCACCGGCGTCATTGTGCCGGAGCTTTGACCGACCTAGCGGCTACTTTCGTGCGGCCGCCAACCGGTTTTGTTGCTCGTCTAGTTGTTGTCCTGGTTGCCGGGCTGGAGCTTTTCGAGACGGCATCAAGACCACGGCTGTCGCCATCGCTTTCATTAAACTGGTGGCCAGACTGAGAGCCAGACTGGTGGCCAGCTTGGGTGATTGAAAACGCCGTAAGAGCGGAAGATATGAGGCTCACGGCGGAGAGGAGCGTATCTGCACCTGAGGCCACGGCACCGTTTGGCCAAGTACGCCGACGCGATCCAGCAAGCGTGGCTCCGACCATGGCGCCGACGGCGACAGCGCTTGCAACGAATTTCAATGGCCCAAGTGTTTCGACCGCTGCATCGGCCTCATCGATCACGACGCGTTTCGGCTTGACGGCGTCGGCGATCTCGACCTTGCGTCCCGACCGCGCCGCCACGATCGCGAAAACAGCCGCAATCACCAGAAGGGCTGCCGCGATTGTGGCGATCGCGGCGAACGGGCCCATCTCGGGCGCCAGCAGCCAGAAGGTCGCTATCAGGCCACACGCGGCGGCCCCGAGCATGGCGACAATGGCGAGGACGGCGGCACTGGCCTTGAAGGCGTAACTGCGGGCAATCGATGCGATGCGATCACCGACGCGGTCGGCCGCTCTATCTATCCCTTCACCGATCATCGCTCAGCCCCTTTGACCGTATCGCTCAGCGGCGCGCAATCAGTGCGAGAACAAAGCCGACACCGGCTGCTATGGCCGCGGCCCGGAGAGGGTTACGGCGAATGGCGGTCTCAAGATCGCCCAGCTTCTCTGTCGCGACCTGCTGCGCCTGATCGGCATATTTCAAGCCTTCATCCAGCGCCTCGCTGGCGCGATCCGGCCCGCGATAGTCGTCCGGCTGTCTCGCGGGGGGCGCTTCGCGGTGCGCGGCGGCGGTGCGCGGATCGTTTCCCATACTCATGATTGGCTCCTTGCATCATAGCGCGGCTTGCAATTTTCATGCGGTCCGCGACGATGCCTTTCAAAAGCAAGTACGGAGACCGAGTCGCTCATAATCGATCAACGACTTATGAGGGCGCCGATGAGCAGGCCAACGCCCGCGGCTACCGCAACCGACACCAAAGGATCTCGCTGGACGCGCCGTTCAAGATCGTGAACGGCATTTCCGGCACGGCCATGGACCTCGTCGATCTGGCTGGCGGCCGTCTCCTGGAGCGTGTTCGCAACGGCTGCCAATTCCTCTTTCAGTTGGCCTATCTGGTGCTCGAGGTCGGGTTGGTGCTCGAAGTCGGAAGACTGAGTGTCCCGATTTGCCTTCAGCGTCTCTAATTCAGGGGTGCGTTGCGGCGTGTTCATCGTGCTTCTCATTTGTCGCGTTAGCTGCCTGATTGTCAGCGTTAACCCTCTGCGGCGGCGAGGCAGCCGATCGGCCACGAGACCGACCGGCTGCTTTCAGCGTCCGGGCCGATCCGGGGCACGGTTCGGCTCAGTGACGGTTTGCCCAGTCATCTATTTCACGCTCGGCGTCTTCTTTTGATTTGCCGTAGTGTTGCTGCAGCTTGCCAGCGAGTTTTTGCTTGTTGCCCTTGACCTGATCGAGTTCATCGTCAGTGAGCTTGCCCCATTGACGTTGGGCCTCGCCTTTGAACTGCTTCCAATTTCCTTCGATTTGATCCCAATTCATCTCAGATCACTCCTCGGGCCGGCCCGGCGGGGGCGGCCCCTCTTGTGTTTTGCTATGGCGGGTAAACAAGCCTGGCCGAACATCGTTCCCACCTGTGACTCAACAGGCTGTTGAAGAACTCATGTGGCAGGAACGAAGACGCCGCCCAAAGTTGAGCGGCGTCTCGTGTCTTTCGTAGATCATGAAAAAACCGCCGGGTTATGAAACCGGCGGCCGGCGACCGCTTACAAAGTGGTAGATCGCCGACACCAGGAAGAGCACGATAAAAACGAAGAAAACCAGCTTCGCTAGACCTACAGCAGTTCCGGCGATACCGCCGAACCCTAATACTGCCGCGATCAACGCGACGACTAAAAAGAAAATCGCCCAAGAGAGCATGACGCTATCTCCTCTAATCATTTCTGCAGCGAACGCAAACTTTTAAATCGCGTTCCAGTCTGTACGAATCGAACACAGCGCAAAAAGCTCGGTTCCAATTATCTCGATCTTTTCGCGTGCAAGAGGAAATCTCAAGCGCCGAACCAGAAACAAAATTCTATTCAAATGAACGGACGCTTGACTTCATCGCTTGGCTCATACCCGGCAAACTCCTGCAATTCTTTTAGGCGAAAAAGCTTGATCCGCCCCGATTGCCACTCGACGAACTCATCGTTCACGAGTTTACGCAGGCTCTTGTTTGTATGAACGAGGGAAAGTCCCAAGGCGTCGGCGACGTGGTCCTGCGTCAGCGGCAGGATCATCTCGTTGCCTTCTGCCTCGCCCGACTGGTGGGCGCGATCCAGCAGAAAAAGAAGGAGATAGGCAATGCGTTTGACGGCGGAGCGCCGCGCGATATTGACCAGGGTTTCGTCAAGGAGCCGTTCCTGGCGTGCGGCAAGCCAGGTCACGTCGTAGGCCAAACCCGATTGTTTGCGAAAAATATCGTAGAACTTGGTTCGTTCAAAGACGCAGAGGCGGACACCGGAGAGCGCTTGGACAGAATGATCAAGGGAGCCGAAGAGAGAAGCTTGAAGCCCCAATAAGTCACCGGGCAGAGCGAAGCTGAGGATTTGGCGGCTGCCATCGTCGGTCAGCTTGTAGCGGAACGCCCAGCCGGAAAGAACCGTGTAAATGTGGGCGCTGTCGGCACCTTCCTCGAAAAGAACGGCGCCTTCATCGATGCCTAATTCGCCAACCTTATAGGCTTCGATGAAGGTGGCTTCGCTTTCGGTGTGTTCCCTGAACCGAGCGCTACCGCGCAGCGGGCAATTGTTGCAGCTTGCCACCCTGGATGCAATCGCCATGGTTGCTCTTTGATCCTCAACGGCGCCCAACGCCATAAGCGCCATGACCGCTTGTGATATCCAGGGAGTAGGCGGCTGCCAAATCGCCGCCGTTCAGCGCGCGTCTATCACGAAGCTATGTGAGACGACGATCCGGTCATTGTCTCACCGTTCAGGACCTTAAGTAAGGAGTCGGCGTCATAGGGTTTCAAAAGCCATGGGCGGGGCGTCATTCCCTCTGGCAACGGCACGACGGAACTGGGCACACCAGTCGCAAAAACGAAATCTATGTTGCGGCGTTCCAGAGTTTCGGCAACGCCGAAACAATCCTTTTCGCCAACGTAGACGTCGAGCACGGCGAAGTCAAAATGGCGCTCATCAAGCAGACGCATCGCCTGATCGACGTCGCCGGCAAGCGCAACAGCTGTGGCGCCCAATTCCGTGATCATTTGCTCCGCGTCCATTGCTATCAGCGCGTGATCTTCAAGGATCAACACGGACTTGCCCCGCAGAGCTGTGACAGGTGCTACCATATTCAACCGCGACCTACTCGTTGTTGACACTTGCCAACGAATAAAACAGACAAAAAAAGTCCACTACGTCATTTGACGTAATGGACGACATTTTCTGTCTGGGGGCGGGTTGGCTCTCCGCCAACCGGTGCAAATGACGACTGTTCATTCTCCCACAGAGACTTCGGCTTTCTGATCGACGAGCTCGAGTTCGACCTTTTGTTCGCTTCGCGAAGTGGTCGGCGAACTTTTCTGCCTGACTACCATAAAGAGCTTTTTGGCCTTCGCGAAAATTTCGTCCTCTTCCTCGTCGATGTGATGCTCGTAGTCGTGCCTAAGCTTATCAAACGTTTCGCGCCAAATGCCGGCGGCAAGGCCGGAAGCGTTCAGCTTCTCCATTAGGTCATCGAGTTGTTTATGCTCGGCAACCGAGTGGCGGCCGTCATCCTGACCTTTCGGGTTCGCGATCAATTTCGCGTAGAACGTCTCTTCTTCGGCCGCGGCGTGCGCCTTTACGTCGTAATAGAATTTCTTCCACGCCTCGCCTCTGGTTTCCGCGTGGCTATCTCCTACGTGCGGCTGGAATAAATCGCACCCGAAGTCTCGGATTT
Organism: uncultured Hyphomicrobiaceae bacterium; assembly: GCA_964632265.1. Taxonomy (GTDB): domain Bacteria; phylum Pseudomonadota; class Alphaproteobacteria; order Rhizobiales; family Hyphomicrobiaceae; genus CAJQQK01. Next base: position 9,668 of record CAZWCL010000053.1, read on the forward strand.
GTTCGGCGGTGGCAGCGTCGATGTAGAGCGGATCGCACGGCGAATAGCCATTCGTCGTGCCAGACCAGGATTGACCACGCTCTCTTTGTGGACGGCGGACGGTCGGGGTTTAGAATTTTCCTTGGAATTTTTCATTGTTATTGTTCCACTTGTTCGATGGCTTTTTCGATTTCTCGCAAGAGTTCGGCATCGCGCGAGAGAGGGTCTGCCGTCTCACGCTCGGCGGCATCGGGCCCGGCTTCGGGGATCATTCCTTCGTTGGCGCTATCCAACCGGCGTTGGACGATTGCCGCCCAGTTCTGAAGCCTCTCGACACGCTCGTTCGTCGGGATGGTTGCGTCATTCGCCAGTTCGTTCGGGGTATTGTGTTCGGTTTCGATGCTCATTTGCGCCTCGTCGAAGGTCAGGGCCGAGATAAAAGGATAGAGCGCCGGCCGGCGGCCGTTCCGCACCCCTTTTAGTGGCCGCCATTACCAGTCGCGCTCAACCTTGTAGTAGTCGTAAGAGCTGCGGCCGATCTCGCCATCATTCTGGGTCAAATCGGAGAGCGACTCTGTTGGTGCTTTTTCGAGCTGCTCTTTCGTCAGCGGGACCACGTACCCGTCGCGGTCTTCTTCGTAGTCGAGCAGGGACCACGGTACCGGATGGTATTTTTCCCCGATGCCGAGAAAGCCGCCGAAGCTGATGGCTGCGAACTTGATCTTATTCGACATTTTGTCGAGGATTACGTCTTCGACCTCGCCGATCTTGTCGCCGTTGGTGTTGTAGACGCGCGTTCCGATCACACGGGATGCGCGGATCGCGGTCGTATGTCCTGTCGGGGTTGGCATGTAATCACCTCATTAGCGGGGCAGGAGAGCAGCACACTTCGATCGCTGCGCGCCACTCAGTTTGCCGATGTATTCAAAGTGTTCCGGAAACATCCGCGGGGCCGGATCGTTCCCGCGCAATTGGCGACAATCCCGTCTTCACCACGCTGAAACAGCGACTAATTTTCTGCTCGCCTGAGCGCATGCGAAAAGGCCGCGCGGGCTGGCCGGCCTCGACACCTTACCCATCAGGTCCCTTGAATGTGTCGCACGATCCGTGTCGTTTCATTGGTCCGCGGCAGCGTCACGATCAACGTTGCCCCCTCGCATTTCGCTGTGACGAGATCGGCCTCGAGATCATCGGGCACGGTGAAGGAGCGTCTCGTCGTGTCGCCATTGCCGGCATCGAGGTTTTCAATATGGATCACTCCGTCCCCGATCCGAGCGACCGGCGAACCGCCACCGAGGTTTGCACGCACTTCGAAGTTTCGCTCCGTTTCCTCAACCCGGACGTCGGCGCTGTCGCCCTTACGCGCCGCCTCCAAAACCTGAGCGATATCTTCGAAACGCGAAACGATGGTCTCGCCTTCCGCGCCAGGGGGGCGGGCCCGATCGGGTTTGCTTACGTGAACGGGACGGTTATCGGACTGGCCCATGGCGGGGTCTCCTTGACTGCTTGGCGTTGTTGAAGCCGCCGCGCGATCGCGCCTCGCGGACCGTTGGTGGAACACGAAGTGTACGGCGGGTGTTCCATTTTCATTGTCTTCCGCTGAAAGCGGTTCGCACCGCCGTACGTGGATAGGAGATAGTCGCAACCCGGGGATGCGCCCATGCTGATTGCCGATACGGCGATAGTGCCAAGAGCACTGCTTTACGAAGGCT
>CAZWCL010000054.1:0-11353 GCA_964632265.1 uncultured Hyphomicrobiaceae bacterium
ACGGCCCATGAGCGTCGCTATCCTTGACCGCGCTTGCATGCGGATCAAACGCCGACGGCGGAGAGGCCGCCACCTTCGACAGGGTTGCAGAGCCTAGAAAAAAGCCTGCAGCCCCGTCTGTGCGCGGCCGAGTATAAGCGCGTGGACGTCGTGGGCGCCTTCGTAGGTGTTGACCGTTTCGAGGTTCGTGAGATGACGCATAACGTGGTACTCGATCTGGATACCATTGCCACCGTGCATGTCGCGCGACATGCGGGCGATATCGAGAGCCTTGCCGCAGTTGTTGCGCTTGACGATCGAAATGGCTTCCGGCGCGAGACGGCCGTCATCGAAAAGACGTCCGACGCGCAATGATGCCTGAAGACCGAGGGCGATCTCGGTTTGCATGTCTGCAAGCTTCTTTTGAACGAGCTGAGTCTGGGCAAGGGGCCGGCCAAACTGTTTGCGCTCGAGCGTATAATCCCGGGCGCGGTGCCAGCAGTCTTCGGCCGCGCCCATTGCACCCCAGGAGATGCCATAGCGTGCGCGGTTGAGGCAGCCGAACGGCCCGGCAAGGCCGGAGACGTTTGGCAGAAGATGTTCCTCACCGACGACCACCCCGTCCATGACAATTTCGCCGGTAATCGAGGCGCGCAGCGAAAGCTTGCCGCCAATCTTCGGCGACGACAGGCCTTTCATGCCTTTTTCCAGAATAAAGCCGCGGATTGCGCCGCCGTGCGCTTCAGATTTGGCCCAGACCACGAAAACATCGGCGATCGGCGAATTAGATATCCACATCTTCGCGCCGGAGAGGCGGTATCCATCGGCGACCTGTTCGGCCCGAGTTGTCATGCCGCCGGGATCCGATCCGGCGTCCGGCTCGGTCAATCCGAAGCAGCCGACCCACTCGCCGGAAGCTAGTTTCGGCAGATATTTCTGGCGCTGTTCTTCCGAGCCGTAAGCGTGGATGGGATACATTACTAGCGACGATTGCACCGAATTCATTGAGCGATAGCCTGAATCGACGCGCTCGACTTCGCGCGCGACGAGGCCATAAGACACGTAGTTGGCACCGGCGCAGCCGTATTCTTCGGGAATCGTGATGCCAAGCAGGCCGAGTTCGCCCATTTCGTTGAAGATTTCCCGGTCGGTGCGCTCATCGAGGTAGGCACTCTGGATCCGCGGCATCAGTTTTTCCTGGCAGTATTCATGCGCGGTATCGCGGATCATGCGCTCTTCATCGGTTAATTGTTCGTCGAGTTGGAAGGGATCGGTCCAGTCGAAGGCGGCGCGCGGCGGGTTCTTAGTGTTGGCGGGGGACGTGTCCTGCATGGGAGGCTCCATTGTTCGGGGTGCTTGTGCCGCGGCGCCCTGAGGCGCGGGCGGCCGGTGTTCGTTGCCCCCATGTGTAGGACTGATGTGGGATGCGGGGCAAGACTGATGCGGTCGCAGACAAACCGCATTTGAGGGGCTGAACTCCAGGATTGGTCCTATCTCGGTCTGAACTATCGCCCAATGATATTAATTCCCCGCGCCGACTTTGAAACTGAGCCTCGACATGAGGGTTTGATTGGTTGACTGATCAGAACAAATACGGAACAATGTGGCCTTGGAGATTTGAAGCATTCGCGCTGCAGAGGAACGATGAGATGTTTTTCGGGTTTTTGCGCACTGTTTTTTCGCTTGGAGTGATGCTGGTTCTCGGCAGCACCGGTGCACAAGCCGATCTGGCACGGCAAGCACGAGGCGCAGACGGCGCGGCACAGCTAGTCGGCAACGGCGTTAGTGCGATGCCGGTTCATTGGCGGGGGTATTATCATTGCCACCGCCGGCGTGGTTACCGGCGTCGGTGCCATGAGGGACAGGGCCAGTCGAAACGCCACTCCAAGCGTCGGCGGCGTTACTTCGGGCGGCCCTATTTCCCCAGGCGCAGCGAACGCCGGCGCAGCTGGCCGCGAGAATACTATCGCCGCCGGTATGACCGCGACCGTCCCGATTTCCGGCGTTGGCCCGACCGCGGACGGCCGAGTATCTACCGCGCTATCTGATCCGGCGGTCGCAGTAACGATGGTCGCTACCCCCCACCAGGCTAATGATATTGTGATCCTGCCGTACCGCGACTCGGTTGGCGAGGTGGGCGATAGCGTCGTCGGCACCGGTATCGACCAGATTTTCTTCGAGGCAAGCAGCGTTCAGGCGTTTCGCGATGTAGCGCACCAGAAATCATTTCGTTGGCTTTGGCTTGGCCGCTATCTCGCTGAAGAACCGGAGCATGGCTTCGTTGCACTCGCGTGCGATAGCCATGGACGGCGCGGCGTTGCCGGCTACCTAGTCGGGAGCCTCGCCGACCCGGCGCGGCGCACCGCCTTCAATGAACTCGATTATTTAAGCGCGTTTAGCGACCAGACCGCACTTTATCCCGCCCACCTTCATGTCAATGTTGCGAATGGTATGCGGGGAGCGGGCATTGGCGCAAAGCTCGTTGCCGCGTTCGAGGATCATGCCGGCGCCAACGGAACGCGCGGCATCCATCTGGTGACCGGGGCGGGCATGCGAAATGTGAGGTTTTATGATCGGCTCGGATATGGCGAGGTAGCACGCGCGATGCGGGGCGGCGGTCACGTCGTGATGCTCGCCAAACGGCTGCGCTGAGGCGGCCAAGAAGATGCGTGCGCCGCGGCGCCCGGCGGACAGATAGCCTGTACCTATTGCATGGGTTTCGCGGTCGTGATTAGCAGTGAATGCGCGGTCCACTATCCACGCTGCGCTATTCTGGGAGCATCGACATCATGGCGCGCGATACACTGGCGGAATATGACTATATCATCGTTGGTGCGGGCAAGGCGGGGTGTCTGCTCGCCAACCGGCTCTCGGAAGATCCAACTGTCAATGTCGCGCTGCTGGAAGCCGGCGGGCGCGACAACTACATCTGGGTACACATACCGGTCGGCTATCTTTATTGTCACGGCAATCCGCGTGTCGACTGGGGCTATCAGACAGCCGAAGAGCCGGGCCTCAATGGGCGTAGCCTGGCTTATCCACGCGGCCGGGTCATGGGTGGATGCTCTTCGATCAACGGCATGATCTACATGCGCGGTCAGGCACGCGACTACGACCTTTGGCGCCAGTACGGCAATCCCGGCTGGGCGTGGGACGACGTCCTGCCCTATTTTCTGAAACACGAAGATCAACTCGCCATGGAGCCGGATGCCTTTAAAGGGCTGCATGAGCGCGGTGGTGAATGGCGGGTCGAGAACGCCCGGATCCGTTGGGATATCCTCGAAGCATGGGCGGAAGCAGCGGAACAGGCCGGCATACCACGCATCGATGATTTCAACCGCGGCGACAACGAAGGCTCGAGCTATTTCCAAGTCAACCAGCGTTCCGGCGTTCGGTGGAACACCGCGAGGGCGTTCATCACACCAGCCCTTGACCGCGAGAACCTTTCGATTGTCACGCATGCGATGGTCGAGCAGGTATTGTTCGCCGACGGCCGCGTCACAGGCGTCAGCCTCAGACGTAACGGCATTGAAATGCAACTTGACGCCAAACGTGAGGTTGTCCTTTGCGCCGGCGCGATCGGATCGCCTCAAATCATGCAGCTTTCAGGCTTCGGTCCGGGTGAGCTCCTCAAGGATCATGGCATAGCCGTTCAACGAGAGATGAGTGGCGTCGGCGCCAACCTGCAGGACCATCTGCAACTCAGGTGCGCCTACAAGGTCTCAGGCGTCAAGACGCTCAACGAGACGTCGCAGACGCTTTGGCACAAAGCCAAGATCGCGATGGAGTACGGGCTGAGACGCAGCGGTCCGATGTCGATGGCGCCGTCACAACTCGGCACATTCGCCAAATCGGATCCAAGTCGCGAGACCGCCAATCTTCAGTATCACATTCAGCCGCTGTCGCTGACGAGGTTCGGCGAACCGCTTGATCCGTTCCCGGCTTTCACGGCGAGTGTATGTAATTTGAGGCCGGTGAGCCGGGGCCACGTCCAGATTAAGTCGCCCGATCCCTCAGTGCATCCTGAGATCCGGCCGAACTACCTCGCTGAAGAGGAAGACCGTCAGGTGGCCTCTGACGCCATCCGCCTGACGCGGCGGATTGTCGATCAGCCGGCCTTGCAACGTTACGCGCCGGAGGAGTTTCGGCCAGGTCCGGATTATCAGAGCGATGAGCAACTCGCGGACGCAGCCGGCGATATTGGGACGACGATTTTCCACCCTGTCGGCACCTGCCGCATGGGCAGTGACGACGATGCTGTGGTTGATCCGCAGTTGCGCGTGGTCGGCGTCAGGGGACTGCGGATCGCGGACGCGGCGATAATGCCGACAATAACATCCGGGAACACGAACTCGCCAACGCTGATGATCGCCGAAAAGGCTGCAGCTATGATCAAGGCGAACTGGGCTGGCTGAGCAAGGCCGGCACCAGCCAGCCACGCGCGCCCCCCACGTGCTGTACCCGGCAACATAAATGCTCTTTGTCTATGCAGAAGCTGCAATCGCCCGGTCTTGGTTCCGCTCGAGCATGAGGCGTTTCGCACCATGCTGAGCGATCAGGGGTTCGAAAGCCTCCGCGTGACAGGTCAGCACGATGATCTGATACTTGACGGCGGCATCGGCCATCACCTCAAACACGCGCTTGAGGCGTTCATCATCGCTGAAGACCAGCGGGTCATCGAGTATCAGAGGCGCCGCCTCGCCGCTCTCGGCAATCAGATCGGCGTAGGCGAGGCGTGAGAGCAGAGCCATTTGTTCCCGCGTACCGTCACTGACCTGCCCCGGGGTCTCGGGTGTGTCGGCGCGGATCAGACGGTCAACGCACAGGTTTGCCGACAGCGACAACTCCGCAGCAGGCCAGACCCGACAGGCGAACCCGGACAGGCGTTGGGCCAGCGGGCCGGCGATTTCATTGCGTCGCCGGGTGATAGCTTGATCGAGTTCGTCTCGCAGAAGACGCAGCGCGTCGACGCGTGCCTCTACCTCGTTCAGTCGTGTCTCTAGATACGTGCGCTCGGCGTCCAACTCGGCAACTTGCACACCGGCGCCCTCTTCGTTGTCGCGGGCGAGCGTGCCTTCGAGACGGCTGATAGTTTCGCGCACGGCATAAAGGCGAGCCGTGCGTCCTTCAAGCTCGCGGGCACGCTCGGTGATGTCGTCTTCAAGCAACGCCATCGCCTTGTCGTCCATCGCCGTTTCTGACCAGGCTGATTGTTTCCGTACGGCTTTGCTGAGTTCGCTTTCGCCGGCTGCGACATCGGCCGCAAGACGGTCCCTTGGAGCGCCGGTCTCGCCGTCGCTCGCAATACGGCTGCCGAGTTCTTCTCGCTGGGTGCGTGCGATGCGCAGTTCCGTCGCAATTTCGCTGCGGCGTGCATCGAGTCTTGATTTTTGCTGGCGAAGCGTTGATGCGGTCGCCTGCGCCGTCCGTTGGGCGCCTTCCAATGCGGCGAGATCTACCGGCGGCGGAACTGGAGCGTCCGCCGACAGGTCATCCGCCAACTCGTCGTCCGCCTCGCTCGCGTGGACGCGGCGGAGTTCGGTGAGCTCGCGCCTGAGGGCTTCACTGCCTTCCGGGGCCAACGTGTCGAATTCGGACCTGAGGAGGTCGCGCGCGTTTATCAGACGGGCTCGTTCGGCGTCCTGCGCCTCGGCCTCGTCGAGGTCGCTGGCGCTCATTCGCGCGAGTGCGGCTTCGATGCGCGTTTCCGCCTCGTGCCGCTCGTCCGCCGTATCGGTATCACCCTTCTGACGGCCAGGCTGGATTTCGATCCGTCCGATGCCTTCGATCTCTATGACAAGCGGCGAGGTTATCGTGATCTCGTCTCCGTCAGCCAATTCGCGTCCCGCGCTGCGAAATCCGGTTTGACGTCCGGGCACATAGTGCAGCCGGATGCGCGCCGCACCCGCCCGTTCCGTCGCAGCGATGCGCTCGCGTATTTGCCAGTCCCGGCGCAGGACAGCGATCGTATCGGGTGGCCAGTCGAGATGCGACAGGCGTTTTTCGCACGCCGAGATCTGGTCCTCGATCGCCGTGACGCGCTCGGCCTGGGCCCCAATGCTTACGAGCCGCTGCGCCCGATTGCGTCTTTCTTCAAGATGGTGAGTTGCGGCTGCCGCGGCGCGGGCTGCGCGTTCCGCGCTCTGCGCTGTTTCCAGGGCAATCTCTGCGTCGGCGAGCTTCTGATCGAGTTCGATTGACTGCTTCGCGATTTCATGCAGAGCGTCATCGGCATCGGCAACGGATTTGGTCAGCCGCGCATGTTCAGCCACCGCAGCCTCATGCTCCGCAAGCGCTGCTCTGCGCGACCGAAGCTGCTCTTCGAGGAAAGAGACCGTCTGGTGTAGTTCGCGCAGGTGGCGGCGCGCATTCTTCGCGTCCTCGAAGCGTTGACGGCGGGTCGCCAATTGCCGTTCAAGTCGAGCGCGGGTTTCGCTGTCAGCGAGTTCAAGAGCTTCGCGCTGGAGCACCAAGAGTTCGTCGTGGCGCGCTGCCGCCGCGTGAGCTCGCCGACGTGCCCCCTCGAGGCGTTCGATAGTCTCTGCACGCGCCGTCGTTAGTTCATCGAGTGCGCCACCTTTTTTGGGCCGGCCGGTTCGGGTGAGCAGCGTGTCAAGTTCGCGCTGAACGTCTTCGAGAATGACCTGTGCACGCCCGAGGCCGGCAGACATCTCCGCCTCCGTGCTAAGGATCTGGGCAAAGCCTGAGCGCGTCGTGTCTGAAAGTTCCGGTAGTTTAAAGCCATCACCCTGCGCAACCCAAAGCAGGCGAAGCGCATCCTCCAGCGGCAAGGTGGCGCCATCAGAGCCGTTGCGTTCTCCGGTCGCTGGGAGGGCGATGAGTTGATTGAGACGGTTCTCAGCATCGGCGCCTTCGTGTCGTTCGCTTTGGTCGAGGCGGCCGAGAAACGCGCGTCTTGCTGAAAGGAACTGCTTTTCCAACTGCCAGCGATGACCGCCAACCTCGAAGGTCGCCCCGATGAACGGCGCCCCCCCGGTGTAGGGCCGCAGTGCTTCGATCGATTGTTTCGTTGTCCGGTATGTCTCGAAAAACAAGGCATTAAGTGCCTTGAGAAGCGTTGATTTTCCGGTCTCGTTGGGGCTGGCAAGGACGTTCAGTCGGGGGCTCAGGCCGTCGATCGTAATGGGGCCTGCAAATGGGCCGACCGATTGCACTGCGATTCGCTCAATGTGCATTAACCGGCGTCTCCCTGGCGGCGGGCGAAATCAGCAAGCATCAGCAACGCGCGGTGAGCGATGGCGCGGTCAGGTCTATCTGCGGCGGCGCGATCAGAAAGTCTCGCGCTGACACCCGACAGGATCGGATCGTTCGAAAGACCGGCATCACCGTCCTCCGGAAGCGTGACGGTCAGTCGAGCGGTGTCGACCTCGGCGTGGAACGTGACCTGGCGTAGCCGCTCGATGTGCTCATGGAGCGTCATTTCATCGTCGAGCGAGATATGCCCGGAGCAGGTCAGCTCCAGCAGGCAGCGCGAGATGTCCGCGCCATTAGCGGCCAATTGCTCTTCAAGGGCGATGAGCGCACGAAGCGGATTGCCCTCCAGCGCCGCCCGGCGCCAGTCATAGGCCGCGCTCCGGTGTTTGGTGACCTTTGGCGGTTGATTGGCGCCAGCTATTTCGACGACGAGAGCATTGCCGGGATCATTGTCGGTAAACCGGTCGGGTTCCGGCGTGCCGCTGTACCAGGCGGAATGGCCTGCCTCTCGGCAGCCGTGCCAGTCACCCAGGGCAAGATAGTCAAGGGCTGCGCGCCGGGCCCGGTCGGCCGCGATCATGACGCTCGCATCGCCCTCACTGCCGAAACCCTGGACCGAGCCATGAGCCAGGCCGATCCGGATGGTCCCTTGCGTACTCTTGCGCTCGTCCATCCATGCTGTTGGATCATGCGAAATGGCGCGTGCATGAAGCGGCGCGGCGAGAAGTTCGACCCCATCGGCAAGCTTGGCGGTGCCGGCTTCGTGATGAATTACGACATTCGCTTCGGAGGCGATCCTTTGGAACCGCGCCCAAATACCGTTTGGCTGCGCGGCATCGTGATTTCCCGGCAGGAAATGCCAAGTGACCATGGAAAAACGAGCGAGGCTAGCTGCCAGTTTATGAAGAATATCGTCAGCAACCTCGGCCGAGTCGAAAACGTCGCCGGCAACCAGAACGACCCGGGCATCCTGCTCCAGCGCCAGCGCGCCGATGCGCTCGGGGATGCGCGCGCGGGCGTCGCGCAAAAGGGCTGCCTGCTCGCTATTGAAGCGGTGGCGGTACGTGCGCGCAATATGCCAGTCGCTTGTATGAACGAACCTGAATACCATGATCAACGGTTGATAACATGAGTCGCGACCGCGTCTGCGGCGAAGGTGCATCAACAGAGCTTTCGGGCGCAGCGGTCGTCATGACGGCATCGGCCCGATCTTGCGCCGAGAGCCAGGATTTGTGATGGTGCGCTGACATTGCAGCCCTGATCATGTCGCGGCCGTAGTGTGATCACCCCGCATCAATTCAAGAGGCAGTCGCTTGACCACCGATGTCGAGACAATAGTTGTGGGCGCCGGCGTCGTCGGGCTCGCAGTAGCGCGTGCTCTGGCAATGACCGGACAGGAAGTTATCGTCGCGGAACGGCACGACCTGATTGGGTCGGAGACGAGTTCGCGCAATAGCGAAGTCATCCACGCCGGGATCTACTATCCAAAGGGCTCTCTGAGAGCCCAATACTGCGTCCGGGGCAAGCATCAGCTCTATGACTTCTGTGCTGAAAACGGCGTGGCGCATCGCCGGTGCGAGAAGCTGATCGTCGCCGCCAACGATACGCAGGCCGACCGCCTCGAAGCTATACGCGCAACGGCGGCCGGCAATGGTGTTGATGACCTTATACGCCTCACTGCAAAAGAAACTGAGCGGCTCGAGCCGGCGGTCAGATGTACAAGCGCGCTTCTCTCGCCGTCGACCGGCATCGTCGACAGCCACGGCTTCATGGTCGCGCTCGAAGGCCATGTCGAGGCGTTCGGCGGCCAAGTGGCGCTGATGACCGATATCACGGCGATTACCGCGCGCGAAGATGGAACTTATGCACTCGCGATGGGCGAGGGGCAGGACGAGATTACAGCTAGCCGCGTCGTGATCAGCGGCGGCCTACATGCCTCCAAGCTGGCGCTTACCCTCGACTATCCTGGAGGCTACGTTCCGCCGGAAACGTATTATGCGGTCGGCCAATACTACGCGCTGTCGGGGCCGTCACCGTTTTCGCGTCACATCTATCCGATGCCAGATGGTGCCTGGCTCGGACTGCACGCGACCGTCGACCTCGGCAACCGCTGCAAGTTTGGTCCTGACATTGAGTGGATCCCGGACGTTGACTATTCGTTCAAGCCGGAAAAACTCGAGAAATTCCTGGATTTCATCCGGATGTACTATCCAGCCCTCGATGCCGATCGTCTGCATCCGGACTATACAGGTATTCGCCCAAAGCTTTATCGTGAGGGCGAGCCTGTACCGGACTTCCGGATCGACACGCACGAGCAGCATGGCCGCAAGGGCTTGGTGTCGCTATTCGGTATCGAAAGTCCCGGCCTGACCGCGGCTTTGGCGATCGGCGATGCGGTCGCCGCCCTATACCAGCGTGGCGCGTGAAACCGCGAAATGGCGCAAACGGCCAATCTGCCAGACCCGCTCCGGCGCCCGGCGAAAGTCCGCGGACAATTGCCTTTGCACGCGGGCGAAAGAACGGCTCAACGGTGACTCGTATTAAGTCGGTCTTCCAGATATCGGCCGTAGCTCGCCATCGCAAAGCAGAACAGAAAGTAGACTACTGCGGCGAAAACCAGACCTTCAACGAAGAAGACACGCCACTCGGTATCCTGGGCAGCGGCCCGGATCGCACCAAGGAAGTCGTAAAGGCCGATGATCGAGACCAGCGTAGTGTCCTTGAATAGCCCGATGAACGTGTTGATCATGGGCGGAATGACCAGTTTGAGGGCCTGCGGCAGGATCACGAATCCCATCTTGTACCAATAAGGCAGGCCAAGCGCATCGGCGGCTTCAGCTTGACCCTTCGGCAAGGCCTGCAGACCGCCACGGATGACTTCGGCAAGATACGCGGCCGCAAAAATGATGATCGCGATCTGCGCGCGCAGCAGCTTATCGAAACTGACCCCTTCCGGCAGGAAGAGGTTGATCATCAGGCTTGCCATGAAGAGCAGGGTGATAAGCGGCACACCGCGAATGAACTCGATGAAGCCGATGCAGATCATCTTGATTGCGGGCAGGTTCGATTGACGTCCAAGCGCCAGCGCGACCGCCAGCGGGAAGGACGCTGCGATCCCAAATACCGAGAGGATCAAGGTGAGCGGTAGCCCACCCCACTGCGAAGTGGATACGAATGACAGACCGAGCACGCCGCCCTGCATCAGAATGAACATGACGGGTAATGCGACGAGCCATGCGATCCACAGCCAGCGGCCCCACATATCCGTATTGAGCGTCAGCACAACCAGCGTCAGCAGCATCCCCATCATGACAAAGGGACGCCACTGTTCGTCAAAGGGGTAGGTGCCGAAGAAAATGAAGCGGTGCTTTTCGGAAATGAACCCCCAGCAGGCACCGGAGGCCGCCCGGCAAGACGCGTTATCGGAGACCCAGACCGCGTTGATCAAGGCCCATTCGATCAGCGCCGGAAACGTTGCCAGCAAAAGAGCGATCATTACCACGGTCGTGACCGTGTTGCCGATGGTTCCGAACAGGTTTTGCTTGGTCCAAGCGATGATGCCGCTTTCAGTAATTGGCGGTTTTCTGGCAGAGGTCGGCATGGGTCAGCGCTCCACCAATTGGATCGAACGGTTGTACCAATTCATGAAAATCGAGATCGTCAGCGAAATAGTGAGATAGACCATCATGATGATCAGGATACCCTCGGGCGCCTGGCCGGTCTGGTTCATGGTCGTGTTTGCCGTACTGACGAGGTCGGGATAGCCGATCGCAACGGCGAGCGAACTGTTCTTTGTCAGGTTGAGGTATTGGCTCGTTTGCGGTGGCACGATCACGCGCAGCGCTTGAGGTAGCGTAATCTTGCGCATAATGGTTGATTCGCGCAGGCCGAGCGCCCGGGCGGCTTCGATCTGACCTCTCGGGACAGAAAGTATACCGGCTCGGACGATCTCACCGATGAACGCCGACGTGTACAACGTCAGGGCGACGAGAACAGCCATGAACTCAGGTGACAGGTTCATGCCGCCGCGGATGTTGAAGCGGCCAAGCTGTAAGTCGTTCCAGTCCGTGGGCGCGCCGCCGAGCGCCCAGCCGAGAACCGGCAGCACTGCAAGCAGCGCGAGCGTCGTCAACAGCATCGGGAACGTCTCGCCGGTCGC
>CAZWCL010000055.1:0-11314 GCA_964632265.1 uncultured Hyphomicrobiaceae bacterium
GGGCCGGTTGCTGGCGGGCAGCAGCCGATCAAGATCGATTGGCTCGTCCGCGATCCCAAAGGCGTTAATCTCGGCACAGTTTCGCAGGAAAACAAGATTCCGGCTGGTTCACTCAACGGTGCCTGGGGCACCACCGCCAAGGCAGCTGCGACCGCTGCAACGCAGGGCATTCTCAAGTTGCTGCCGAAACGCACGGCATCTGCTCAGCGCTGATCGCCGTTGAGTCGTGCATCCTTACAGGCTGATATGCATGTCTGAGCCCGGTTCGTGTTTACACGACCGGGCTCACTTGTTAGAAACCGCGCGTCCTCGCAAAGGACGACCGTGCCAGTTCCTCCGGCGTCCGATACAGTCAATTGCCGCACCGTCCATGACGGGGCAGCGGATTGTGACCGCGCCATTCAAAGGCGATCTTCATGGCGACCAATACGCCGGATGCGCGTGACGGGAAAAATCCGCTACGCATAAAACTCGTTTCCGGTAATAGCAATCGTCCGCTTGCTGAAGCGATTGCCTCACATCTAAACGTGCCGATGACAAAGTGCGTGTGCCGCCGTTTTGCGGACATGGAAGTCTTTGTTGAAATCCAGGAAAATGTCCGCGGCGAAGATGTCTTCGTCGTGCAGTCGACATCGTTTCCGGCAAACGACAACCTCATGGAGTTGTTGATCCTTATCGACGCTCTGAAACGCGCATCAGCCCGGCGGATCACGGCCGTGATGCCGTATTTCGGATACGCACGCCAGGACCGGAAGCCGGGACCACGTACGCCGATCTCGGCCAAACTTGTTGCCAACCTCATCGAGCGGGCCGGGGCCGACCGAGTTCTAACGCTCGATTTGCACGCCGGACAGATTCAAGGCTTCTTCGATATTCCGACGGATAATCTCTTTGCGGCCCCTGTCATCGTGCGCGATATCAAGAAGCATTTCGAACTCGACAATTTGTGTATCGTCTCGCCAGATGTCGGCGGTGTTGTCCGGGCGCGATCTCTGGCGAAAAGGATTGGGGCGCCGATCGCCATCTGCGATAAGCGGCGCGAGCGGCCGGGCGAAAGCGAAGTCATGAATGTCATCGGGGACGTGGATGGCAAGACCTGCATTCTGATCGACGACATCGTCGATTCCGGCGGTACGCTCATTAACGCTGCAAACGCCTTGCTTAGCGCGGGGGCCCGCGAGGTAATGGCCTATCTAACGCATGGTGTGCTGTCAGGCGGGGCCGTGTCGCGTATCCAGAACTCGAGCATCAAATCGCTGGTGCTAACGGATTCGATCCAGCCCACGGAGGCTGTTTTGACTGCCGAAAACGCGCGCGTCTTGAGTATCTCCCAATTGATTGGAGAGGCGATCGCACGGACCAGTCGAGAAGAGAGTGTCTCCAGTCTCTTCTACTAGCGCTGACGGACTGTCCGGGCCAGATGACAGATGACGCGTCGGTACGGGGCACCAGTCCTGGCGATGGGGCCAGCCCGATTCAGGCTGTTGCCCGACCTGTAAGCTTGAAATAATCCCAGCTCAGCCAGTTTCGCTGTGTCCTTGACGTTTTCGGTTTATCCGATGACTTGTCCGGGACGATTGCGCGGTTCTCAATGATTTCCGGCTCGGCCATAGCTTCTTTGCTATCAGCGTCGTCGCGTACGACGAAATCTTCCGGATTAACCATGGCATAACCTGCAGCTTCGGCGGCAGTTCTCAGCCTACTTGAACCCATCATCATCGTGCCCTCACTCTACGCCACTGGCGCTTGCTCAATCTAACGTTCGATTTTGCAAGATTAGTGAATAATTGCGGTTAAAAAGTCGCAGGTCAAGACAAAAGGGTTGGTCTTGCGTGGCCTGGTGCAGGCGAAACGCCCGTTGGTGGGTTTGGTTCCGTGCCGCTGTCTGGTTCTACCGAAAGAGGCGCGAGACCATGTGGAAGAAGGGTTCAGGGCCGGCGTAGCCATCGATGCGGGCAATTTCCTGCCCCTTTACCATCAGGACCACCGTTGGCAGCACCTTGATCGGACGCTGCAGCTTAAAGCTATCAAGGTCGGTCTCATGGACATCTATGAAGCGCATAGGTACCGCATGAGCGCGTGGAGAGTTCCGATAAGAGGGTACGACATCGCGCCGAAAAATGCGGCAATACAAGCAATTACTGGCTTCAAATACGATGAGTTGACCGCGTGATGCCGGGATGGGTTCCGAGGCTGGGCGCTGAGCCGCGTCGACCGGCCTGTGCGCGGTTGTGGCGATGATCGCCGCGAGCAGGATCGACGTGACTGTGATTGGATGAGTTCGTTGCATGATATCCGGGCTTCGCTAATCGATTTGGTTGCCCGGTTGTCATTCATGCTCCGTGCCATTCTTTTGGCTCGGCACTTTAAGCAGAGGCGACGGCGCGGTGGGTAGCTCCCTCGCTTGTCTCATCCATAAAAACTCTTCCAAGTCACCGTAACTTTCGTGCCGACCCTCACGCGACGGTAGAGGTCATCTACGTCGGCGTTGTGCATGCGTACACAACCTCTCGAGACCGGGTGACCGATCGTCCACGGTGCGTCCGTGCCGTGGATTCGATAAAGCGTCGAACCAAGGTAGAGGGCATGGCTGCCCAGCGGATTCTTTGGGTGCCCACCCGGCACGAACGAGGGGAGTGATGGGTTCTCCCGGCGCATCGCAGGTGTCGGCGTCCAGGGCGGATCGACGCGTTTGCGGGAGATTTGGAGAACGCCCTGCCAACTATCCTGGCGTCGGGGTGTTGCGATTGGATAGGCAATCGCCGTGCCGCGCCGGGGTACGTAATAGAGACGGCGATCGATAAAGCTGACGATGATCTGACCGGGTCTGATGGCAGGGGGAAATGATACGACTTGGCGTCCTTGCTGGGATGTCGACGTGCCGCCGAGGTTCCATTCCCACGGAAATAAGCCCTGGGCTGTGGCTGGTTGGAGAGTGAGGGCAGAGATGGCGATTGTAAGCGCTAGGGCTGGCATGAGAGCGCTTTGGGGACGGGGGGGAAGCTGGTTACGCATGGGAGAACTCTGGTTTACGCGACGGGAGAACCCGGGGCCGACAGGCATGGCCCACGCCGGACCGTTGCAAGTTATGTTTAAAACCTTGGTTTACGAGTGTCACATCGAGAGGAGAGGCGCAGAAAGTTCTTCTTTAGTGTCTTGAATGTTCTTTTAATGTTTGACTTGGTGGGCGACAATGTATAGAACAAAAAAAGAACATATGTTGTTCGTCTATTGCTTCAGTCAAACGAGAGTGTGTCGTGCTGCCGAAGGTGACCAGTTCTGCGTTCACTTCTAACGCCACCGTTTCACGTCAGCCCCCCAGTTGTTTTGAGGGGGGGCGGCGTGACGATAACGACCGGCAAACTGGTGATCTCCAGGGTTTCCCCAAGCCGCGTGAGCGTCAACTTATTGAAGCGTTGCGTGATCGAATTCGATGTATCGAAGGGCGTACGGCAGAGCTTAAGCGATCTAAAAGTCCTGAGGCATTTCTCAATCCCGCTGGAGATGCCCAGAAACGAGAGCCACATACGCTTCATGCCCTCGAGGCGGGATGTGGTGAGGATGATCAATTTCGTTCTGCTGCGGATAGTCCAAGTCGCCCGGGGCTATGCGTTCATGATGCGTCATCCGGTACATTTAACCCAACCGGCGTCCCCGCAAGCCGGTTGGTTATGCAGGACGGCGCTAGCGGGCCGGTTTCCTATCAGGAAATTGTCGACTCTCAACTAGCGTCGTCCTGCTTTCATGTTTCAAAGCTGCTGTCTTTTTCAGGGCCCATTTCATCGCGTCCCATTGATGGTGCTGTGAAACAAGCCGCGGCGTGCCGGAAGCCTTCATCCACATCTTGGACTTTGGGAGCTGAAACGGTAGCAAAAGCCGGCAATGCTATCGTTCCGGGCGATGTCGTGTTTGCCAATCAACTGCTGAATCTGCCGCTTGATCCGGCTGGTGTCCACGAAATCAAGCCGGTGGTTGGCAGTTCCGTTCGCCCGGCACAGACCGGGGCTGGGCTGAGTTGTGATAGAAGCCCGTCCGGACAACAGGAGTGGCCGGCTGCGTGGCGTGCCGCCCGTTTGTTTGCATCGATATTGATGGTGCGGCGCAAGTTGAGCCTTGCGGGGCATAATCCAGCTTTTACCGGCTCCGAGGGTGATGCGGGTACTCCCTTTCGGATGCTTTGGTGTCTTACGCGGAGGGCGCGCAGTGAAAACGGCGTTCCGTTCACGCATGGCTTTGCGGATTTTGGATTGCGCGCGGATGAGTTGCTGTTCGTTGAAACGCATCGAGATCAAGACACGCTTTGGACGCTTGAAGAGGCAATCAAGTCTGAGAGCCTGGATCTCGTAGTGGCTATCCTAGACGACGTCTCTCTCACGCCGGCACGCCGGCTTGCCCTTGCTGCAACCCGGCATGGCACGCCTTGTCTTCTCATTACACATCCGCGTTCGCCGGGTATGGCTGCTACGGCGTTGCGCTGGGAGGTGGGGCCGGCGCCGAGCGCACCGCACCCATTGCTAGGGAACAGCGCCCTCGGTGCACCGCGCCTGAGTTTGACGCTTGCCAGATCACGCTCTGGTGCTCGTCACCTGGTCGATCGGAAATTTGTTCTGGAGTGGTCAGATGAGGCGGTTTGTATGCCTGTGGTTTGCGATGTTTCAGATCGATCGCCTGAGGTGTGCCTCGCGCAAGGCAGATCTTGATGATGAACCATTTGCACTGATTGAGACGGAACCTCGTGGCCTCTCGATCAGTGCCGTGAACAAGAAAGCGCTTGGGCTTGGCATCCAGCCGGGGCAGATGCTTGCTGATGCGCGCGCTATTATACCAGGGTTGATAACACAGGCGGCTGAACACGAGCGTGATGCACAGATGCTTAGGCGTCTTGCGTTGTGGCTAGGGCGATATGGTCCGCAGCGAAATGTTTTTGGCAAGAATGCGCTTTGGGTCGATATTACGGGAGTTGAGCATCTTTTCGGAGGAGAAGAGAGGCTTTTAAAAGATTGTCACCAGCGTCTGTCGGAGTTTGGTTTTGATGTCCGGATTGGTCTCGCCGACACCCGGCGTGCAGCCTTGGCGCTTGCGCAATATGGGACAGCGCTTGGACAGGCGATGATCATTGCGCCGGAGGGGGACGTCCGTGAAGCTATCGCCGGTCTTCCTGTGGATGCGCTGCAATTGGATGATGCGGCGACGGTTTTGCTCTACCGGCTGGGTCTGAAGAAAATCGGCCAGCTCTATGTGTTGCCGCGTGCGGCACTTGTGCGCCGCTTTCGCGAAGTATCACCGGGTGGTGGCCGGCGCCTGCGTTCTGTTCGTGTCATGAAGGGCGGAAGGAAAAGTGCTTCGCATATTACGGACACATTGATTTTGCGCCTGGACCAGATGCTCGGCGAAATCAACGAGCCAGTGCCGGCACTTGTCGAGCCGCCGGTTTTTCGTATTCAGCGAGCCTATGCTGAGCCTCTTATTTCACATGACGGTATTATCAAGGCTTTGGAGGGGCTTGCCGATGATCTGTGTATCAGGCTCGATCAGCAGGATGCCGGTGCGCGCGATCTAAAATTTTCAATCTACAGAGCCGATGGCACGTGGACTGCGCTTGATGTGCGCACAAGTCGTCCGGCACGGGATAAGGCCCACATGGTTGCGCTTTTCGAACCTCGGCTTGACGCCCTCGATGCGGGGCTCGGGATTGATGTCATCGTGCTTGAGGCGCGCGAAGTCGAGCGTCTTGTTTCGCGCCAGACCGCGCTGGGGCCGCGCCCGCAATGCGATGACGGGAGGCGGAGTAGTGATCAACTCGTCGACCGTCTCGTTAATCGACTGGGCAAGGATGCTGTCTTTTATCTCGCCCCCGTCGCAGGACACATTCCGGAGTGTTCCGAGCGGCGGATGAAAGCCATTCAAACCGGGGACGATATCTCTTGTCTGACTGGCCAGCGCCCTGGGGGGGCGCATTTCGACGATGGGCGGGGAAGGCCGGGCTCAGCGAGACATCTTGTCGTGAACCTGCTTTCCAGGCCCCGTCCGGCATTCCTCCTACGCCCGGCTGAGCCAATCGATGTGCTTGCCGAGGTGCCGGACGGCCCGCCGGATCGTTTCACCTGGCGGCGGGTAATGCGCCGTGTCTCGCGTGCCGAGGGGCCTGAGCGTATCGCACCCGAATGGTGGCATCTGTTGGCGAACGACGGCGACGGCCTCTGTGGAGGGGATCAGCGGTCTCTCGACCAGGCCATTGATAAAGCTGCCATTGGATTTGTCGAAGATAAAGATAATGCAGGGAGGGAGGCAGTTGCTGCGTCGTGGCGCACAGTCAAACCGACTTCACGGATCCGCGATTATTACCGTGTTGAAGACGAATTTGGTGGGGCTTACTGGATCTACCGTGCTGGCCTCTATCCGGAGCGCGCAGTGCAGGCCCGCTCGGATGGTGCAATGAACGATCCGCCACTCTGGTATTTGCATGGGTTGTTCTGAGATGGTCGGGGCTTGGAAGAAAATGACTGCGCAGGCGGACTATGCGGAGTTGCAGGTAACGACGAACTTTTCGTTCCTAAATGGTGGCGCGCATCCACATGAACTCGTCGTGCAAGCCAAGGCCCTTGGCCTGGAAGCAATCGCGGTGGCAGATCGCAATACGCTTGCAGGTGTGGTGCGGGCACATGCTGCGGCCAAGAAGGTTGGAATAAAGCTTGTTGTCGGAGCCAGGCTGGAACTTGATGATGCGCCGGACCTGTTATGCTTTCCGACCGACCGGAAGGCCTATGGCCGTCTTTCCAGGCTTCTTTCGCTTGGTCAGGGACGAGCCGAAAAAGGTGCGTGTCATCTCAGCCTGGAAGATGTGGCAGATCATGCAAAAGGGCAGATTTTCATCGCCTTACCTCCAGCTTCATGGGACTGGAGGGAGGCGCTCGCTCCATCGCATGCAGGCTTTTCTGGCTGGCACGATCCGGCATTAGCGACTGCTGATGCAAATCAGGGTATGTGCGCATCTTCAAACGTAATCTCATTTCAGTGGCGGGCGAGAGGCTGGCGGGCCTACCGGGCCATCAAGCATTTGAGGCGTCACTGCCGGAGACCTTCGAAGATGTGTTGATGCGTATCAAGGCGTTTCTCACCGGCGAGGCGATTAAGCTTTATGTGGCCGTATCGCATGGTTATCGCGGTGATGACCGCGTGCGGCTCGAGGCTTTGAGCCAGATCGCGCAGCGCTCCGGGGTCGATCTCGTTGCAACTAATGATGTTCTCTATCATGTGCCTGCCAGGCGCGCGCTACAGGATGTTTTGACGTGTATTCGTGAAAAGACGACGATCAACAAAGCAGGTTTGCGATTGGAGGCCAATGCTGAACGCCACTTGAAGTCTGCCGCACAAATGGCCGCGCTTTTTCGTGGACATAAAGAATTACTGCGGCGAACGGTCGAGATCGCCCAAGCGTGCAGTTTCTCTCTTGATGAGCTTGCCTACGAATACCCGAACGAACCCGTGCCTGAAGGCGAAACACCGCAATCACAGCTTGAAAAACTGACCTGGCAAGGTGCGGCCTGGCGTTTCCCGGATGGTGTTCCGGCAAAAATCAAAAAGCTCATTGCGCGCGAGCTTGCGCTCATCGCAGAGCTGGCCTACGCGCCTTACTTTTTGACCGTGCACGACGTCGTCCACTTCGCCCGCAGCCGGAACATTTTGTGTCAGGGGCGGGGGTCGGCTGCGAATTCCGCCGTCTGCTATTGTCTGGCGATTACATCTGTTAACCCGGCCGAGGTGGACCTGCTTTTTGAGCGTTTCATTTCGCCGGAACGCAAAGAACCACCGGATATTGATATCGATTTCGAGCATGAACGGCGTGAAGAGGTGATCCAATATATCTATGCGCGTTACGGCCGGGACCGGGCCGGGCTTGCCGCGACCGTGATTTCTTATCGTGCCCGCTCGGCGGTGCGGGAAGTCGGTAAGGCAATGGGGCTCAGTGAAGATACGGTTTCGGCTCTTGCGGGGATGGTATGGGGAACGAGTTCGGGTGGGGAGTTGCCGGAAAAGTATGTCCGTGAGGCCGGTCTCGATCCCAACGATCCATTGTTGTGCATGACACTGCGGCTGACTTTCGAACTAATGGGGTTTCCGCGTCATCTGTCCCAGCATGTAGGTGGTTTCGTGCTGACGCGAGGGCCTTTGACTGAAGTCGTACCGGTTGGAAATGCCGCCATGGCTGGGCGTACTTTCATAGAATGGGATAAGGACGATCTTGATGAACTGAAGCTACTCAAGGTCGATGTGTTGGCTCTTGGTATGCTGAGTTGTATTCGTCGGGCTCTTGAATTTCTCACAATCCATCATGACGAGCGTCTTTCCCTGGCGAGCGTGCCACGGGAAGACCCCCGGGTGTACGACATGCTTTGCCGGGCGGATTCGATTGGCGTGTTTCAGGTCGAAAGCCGGGCGCAGATGAATATGCTGCCCCGCCTCAAGCCGCGCACTTATTACGATCTGGTCATCGAGGTTGCCATTGTCAGGCCGGGGCCGATCCAGGGAGACATGGTGCATCCGTACCTGCGCCGGCGGGACAAGTTGGAAGCGGAAACCTACCCTGCGCCATCGCCCGAACATGGGCCGCGTGATGAACTACGCCAAATTCTCGGGAAGACCAAAGGTGTGCCGCTGTTTCAGGAACAAGCGATGCGGATCGCGCTGATTGCGGCAAAGTTCGATACAGGAGAGGCCAATGAGTTGCGCCGCGCGCTTGCAACGTTCCGGCGGCGTGGGACGATCCATCTTCTCGAGGAAAAGATGGTCTCCAGGATGGTGGCTCGCGGTTATGATCCCGAATTTGCGCAACGCTGCTTCAATCAGATCAAAGGGTTCGGTGAATATGGGTTTCCCGAAAGCCATGCTGCCAGCTTTGCGCATCTCGTTTACGTGTCGTCATGGCTCAAGTGCCACTACCCGGCGGCGTTTTGTGCCGCCATTCTCAATGCCCAGCCGATGGGTTTTTATGCGCCGGCCCAATTGGTACGCGATGCGCGCGAGCATGGTGTTGAGGTGCGCCCTGTTGATGTGAATCATTCGAATTGGGATGCAACGCTTGAGCCCGGCCGGATAGCGGACAGGCCCGCCGTTCGTCTCGGGATGCGGCTTGTCGATGGCCTGCGGCAGGACGAAGCGGAAAAGCTGGTCTATGCAAGGCAGATGGGGCGAGGTGGTCCTGGGGAACAGACAGACCATGACGGGGCGGGGCAAGCCCTGCCGGTTTTCCAGTCGATCGAGGAGATGGTTCGCCTTTCCGCGCTTTCCCGGGGTGCGCTCGAGAAGTTGGCAGCGGCAGATGCATTCCGCTCGATGGGACGTGATCGGCGCGGCGCTTTGTGGGACGCACGGGGTATGGCGCCGGCCGACGAGTTGCCGCTCTTCAACTGGGCGGAAAGTTCAAGTGCCGGATCTGAACAGGCGGTCGAGCTGCCCGAGATGGCCCTCGCCGAACACGTCATCAATGATTACCAGACGATGCGCCTGTCTCTCAAAGCGCATCCTATGAGTTTCTTCCGGTCAGAGCTTAAGAAGCGGCGTGTGCAGTCGTGCCGTGATCTCAAGGCTTTCAAGCATGGCCGGCGGGCGAGCGTGGTTGGCGCCGTTCTCATTCGCCAGCGGCCGGGAACGGCGAAAGGCGTCGTCTTCATGACGATCGAAGATGAAACCGGTGTCGCCAATATCGTTGTGTGGCCGAAGGTGCTGGAAAAATACCGCAAGGTGATTATGACTGCGCGGCTGATCGAAGTGCATGGTGTCATCCAGAAGCATGAAGACATTATCCATCTCGTTGCTGCACATCTGATCGAGCGCAACGATTGGCTCACCACCCTTTCGGCGCGCGGTGGCGCTTTGCCTGTCACTCTGGCAAATGCCGATGAAGTGCGCCGGCCGGAGCCTGGCTCGGCGCGTGAACGGGGTGAGGACAAGCGCCGTTTTCCACCGCGATGGGCCGGCCACCCAAGGTCCGAACGCATTCTTCCGAAATCACGTGATTTTCACTGAGGAGATCGTCTGAATTTGATGCTCATCAAGCGTACTTCAGGCTCACGGCGGGGCTTCTTCCTGTTATAAGCCTTGCCTTGGAGGCTGTGTATGCAAGACATGAATATTTCCAATCGTGCTACGGCTCGACACACGAGCGCGCCCTTCCGGCCGGTCGGCAAAGTAACTTTCGTGCTGACCACATGGTTGTCGGCGGTCTTGTTCGTGTTGGTCTTTACCGCTCAATCTGCTTTCGCGCAGCGCGCACGCATTGCGCCGGAAGGCGCGAGCGGGCGGTATGAGAAAGAAGCTTCGCGGGCAGAGCGCTACATGGTGGCGGCTGCCAACCCTCTCGCTGTCGAAGCGGGTCTTGCCATGCTGCGCGATGGCGGCAGCGCCGTGGATGCGGCCATTGCGACGCAACTCGTGCTCAATCTCGTCGAACCGCAATCATCGGGGATCGGCGGCGGGGCGTTCCTGCTGCACTGGGACAGGTCGCTCTCAGAGTTGGTTGCCTACGACGGGCGCGAGACGTCGCCGGCGACCGCAACACCCGATCGCTTCATGAACGGTGGCGAACGGTTGCCGTTCGGGAAGGCTGTCAAATCCGGCCTCAGTGTCGGCGTACCCGGCCTTGTGCGTATGATGGAACGCGCGCATCGCCGCTATGGCCGCCTGCCCTGGAAGCAACTGTTCGCACCCGCCATAAAATTGGCCCGCAACGGTTTCGAGGTTTCGCCGCGGCTGAACTTCCTTCTCACCTGGGCCGTGCAAGCCGGCACCTTCTCGCCATCTGCCCGGGCCTATTTCTACGATGATGCCGGTGAGGCGCGCGCCGTTGGATTTCGCCTGAAGAACCCCGCGTTTGCGAAGACGCTCGAAGCCATTGCCGAAGGCGGCGCGGATGTCTTCTACAACGGGGCGATTGCCGGGGCGATCGTCGCGGCGGTGCGGGATGCCAGCAATTTTCAGGGCGATCTCACGCGCAAGGACCTTGCAGGCTATCAGGTGAAAATCAGGGAACCGGTTTGCTTCGATTACCGCTCGTTCAGGATTTGCGGCATGGGTCCGCCATCGTCCGGCGCGACGACAGTGGCGCAAATCCTGAAGCTTGCAGAACGCTTCGATCTTGCCGGTAATCCGATTCGTCCGATGAACACTCGTGCGCTGCACATTCTTGGCGAAGCAGGCCGGTTGGCTTATGCCGATCGCAACCGTTATGTCGCCGATCCCGATTTCGTCGATGTGCCGGTCAGCGGTCTTCTCGCAGATCATTATCTTGCGATGCGTTCGCGCTTGATCGATCCCC
>CAZWCL010000056.1:0-11286 GCA_964632265.1 uncultured Hyphomicrobiaceae bacterium
GCCGCCGAATTGATGGGTATCGATAATGTCGATGGCGCTCTCGTGGGCGGCGCGAGCCTGACGGCGAAGGATTTTCTTGGCATTATTGACGCTTTCCCAAGCTAGGGTCCGATAGCGTGCAAGCCGGCCGCGGCGACATGGCCGGCCGGCGTGGGGCCGCCTCCACAGGCCGGGGGTGCCGCCACCGCAACACTTCAGCCGCGATTTCGAAGCTGGTGGTCGCGTTTCGGGTCATACCGGCGCATAACGATCAACCGGTGCGATAGTCGCTGGCAACGCCGTAGAAGGGACGCCATGGCTGAAACTAGTGGAAGGCTTTGCAACGAGGGCCGCGGCGGGGGCCTGAACATGACCTTTGCCGCGGGGGGGCGGGCGGTTTTGGCGGCGACGGTAGTGTTGGCGATTGCGACCTCCGTCGGAGCTGAACCATTTAGGACGCGGACCGAATGCATCGCGCTTGCCAAACAAAAGCAGCGTTTGGAGGGGAGCGGCGTGAAAGATCTCCTGCAGCGCGATCCCTCCGATGTCGTGGCGCGCCGCGGCAGGAGTGGTGTCGACGGCGTGCGCCAATATATATGGCTCAATGAGCAACTGCTCTTTCAATGCCCTATTCACATCCTTAATGCGACCGCTGCGCCGCTTGAGGAGCGGCGACGCCTTCGCCCGCCGCTTCCGGCGAAAGGGCCGATGCGCCGGGTGAACGCCGTGCCGCGCCGTGCCATCGTTCCATTGCCGGTGAAGCGCTCGCGCGCATGGAGGCGGCCGGGTTCCCAAGGATACCAAGAGTCGCGGGGTTGAGCCGCTGTCGGGGACTGGCCGGGGACTGGCCAGGGACTGGGGCCGGGGCGATAGCTTGCGGGGCGGCTTCTTTACGCGGGAGATGTTGCAAACTGGCGTTGCCGCGTTATCTCGTGTAAAAACCGCGCCAACTTTCAATTACGTCAAATCGGGTGGCGAGCCGCGCAGGCCCCACGGAGTCGCTCTAAAATGATCACTTTCGTACTGGTTATCCACCTCATTATTGCTGCCGCGATGATCGCGATCGTGCTGATGCAGAAATCGGAAGGCGGCGCGCTGGGTATCGGCGGCGGCGGCGGTGGCGGTGGCGGTTTTCTCACGGGGCGTGGCACGGCCAACATGCTCACCCGAATCACGGCGGGTCTCGCCTGCGCCTTCTTTGTGACCAGTCTGACGCTGACCATTCTGGCCGGCGGCACCGACCGTGGCACAAGCCGTTTCCAGAACGTGCCGGCGACGCCGGGCCAGACCGGACAACCGTCCGCGCCGAATGGCGAGACATCGGGCGCACCCGGTGGCGGCAATTTGCTCGACAGTCTCAAGCAGGGTCAAGGCTTACAGCCGGTCGTGCCACAAAACCAATAGGCTATGGCGCCGCGAACTGACCGGGACACGACGGCTTGAGCGGATGCCCGTTCGTGTGCGTTCGGCGTGCGGGCCGGGCGTGAGCGTATGGCGCATGAGACGACGGCTCTGTCGGAATTAAAAGGATGGTGCGCATTTGCCGCTTCGAATCGAAGCGGTTTCGCTGTAATCATCTCGGTCCATGCAACGGTACATCTTCATTACCGGCGGCGTGGTCTCCTCACTCGGTAAAGGCCTGACGTCAGCCGCCCTCGGTGCGCTTCTTCAAGCGCGGGGCTACAGCGTGCGTTTGCGCAAGCTCGACCCCTACCTCAACGTTGATCCGGGCACGATGAGCCCGTATCAGCACGGCGAAGTCTTCGTTACCGACGACGGTGCCGAAACGGACCTCGACCTCGGCCATTACGAGCGCTTCACCGGCGTACCGGCGAAGCGAACCGACAATGTCACGACGGGCCGGATCTACCAGGACATAATCGCCAAGGAGCGCCGCGGCGATTATCTCGGCGGGACCGTCCAGGTGATTCCGCACGTGACGGACGCGATCAAGGCGTTCGTGCTCGACGGCAATGAGGGCGTCGATTTCGTGCTCGTTGAAATCGGCGGCACGGTCGGGGATATCGAGGCGTTGCCGTTCTTCGAGGCAATCCGCCAGCTCAATAACGAATTGCCGCGCGGCCAGTCGATTTTTGTCCACTTGACGCTGGTGCCGTACATTCCGTCGGCAGGCGAACTCAAGACCAAGCCGACGCAGCACTCAGTGAAGGAATTGCGCTCGATCGGTATCCAGCCGGATGTACTCATGTGCCGTTGCGACCGCGATATACCGCTGTCGGAGCGGCGCAAGATCGCACTGTTTTGCAACGTACGCGAGGAGGCGGTGATCCAGGCGTTGGATGCCGCGTCGATCTACGATGTCCCATTGGCCTACCATCGTGAAGGGCTCGACGCGCAGGTTCTGGCCGCATTCGGCATCGAGGACGCGGCGTTGCCTGATCTGGAACGGTGGGAGGCTATCGGCCGGGCAATCGCAACGCCGGAGGGCGACGTCACGATTGCGATTGTCGGCAAGTACACCGGCCTCAAGGATGCCTACAAGTCGCTCAACGAGGCTCTCGTTCACGGCGGTATCGCCAATAACGTGAAGGTCAATATCGAGTGGATTGAAGCGGAAATTTTCGAGGCGGAGGATCCGGCTCTATATCTCGGACATGTTCACGGCATCCTGGTGCCCGGCGGTTTCGGCGAACGTGGCACGGAGGGCAAGGTTCTGGCGGCGCGATTCGCGCGGGAAAAGGAAGTGCCGTTCTTCGGGATTTGTCTTGGCATGCAGATGGCCTGCATCGAGGCAGCCCGGCATCTGGCCGGGATCGAGGGAGCGGGGTCGACGGAATTCGGTGATCCATCGGAGCCGATTGTCGGGCTTATGACAGAATGGATGCGTGGCAACGAACTCGAAACGCGTGCGAAAGCCGGTGATCTCGGCGGCACGATGCGGCTCGGGGCCTACGATGCCAAGCTGGCCGCTGGCAGCCACATCGCCCGCATTTACGGCGCAACCGAAATCTCGGACCGACACCGACACCGCTATGAGGTCAACACGGAGTACCGAGCGGCGCTGGAAGAGGCGGGGCTCAAATTTGCCGGTATGTCGCCAGATGGATTGCTGCCTGAGACGGTCGAATATCCGGACCATCCGTGGTTCATCGGCGTCCAGTTTCATCCTGAGTTGAAAAGCCGGCCGTTCGATCCGCATCCGCTGTTTGCCGATTTCATCTCCGCGGCGATCGAACAGAGCCGGCTCGTGTAGGCGGTCCGTGCTAAACGTGGTCCCTCGGGATGACCTCGTTCCAGCTCATGCAGTACACGCGCGTCTCGCCTTCGTAGGCGTCGAGTTCGCTGCAGAGATAGAAATTGTCCTTGTCAGAGGTCAGGCAGGTATAGGTGCGTGTCTTGATCGACCAGTTGCCGCGTTTGAGTGTGCGGATCCATTCGGTCGTGCCTTTTACGCTGGTGAAATCGCCGGTGCGGGCTGAATAGAGCTCCTCGGCGTGCGCCCCGACGGTCAGATCGATATTGTCGAAACGGACAAGGCCGCGGTCGTCGATCACTTGTAGCTCGCTTGTCTTCTCGGCGAGATCGCGGTGGACGAGCCATTTATGTCTGCCCGGCTCGTAGACAGTGGTCGAGGGGGGTGGGGCACTGACCGGCGGATCGAACTGCGCTTCCGCGGCGCCGCCGACGTTCTTTGTGCGGCAGGGCAGTCTGATGTGGCTCTTGGCCGAGTAGATGGTGAGCCGGGTGGATTGAGGCGGTGTCCAGGCGAGTGGCCAATAAACGCTGGAGACCGAGACCCGGATGCGGTGCCCTTTCGGGAAACGCTGGGCGATGAAGTTGAGGGGCACTTCGACACGGTAGCGTTTGCCCGGCTCCAGGCGTTCGGGATGCTCGCGGCTGTCGCGATGGGTGAGGTTCAGGAGCCCGTATGTGACGCGCGTGATCTGGTGGTCGGGCTGGAAATCGGAAAGGCGCACCGCGACCATGGCGATGGGCTGATTGCTCTCGAGCTCCATCTCGACGACCGGTTGGCCGAGGATTTCGATATCTTCCTCGAGCTGGTGCGTCTGGAAGACCAGGCCACCGCCATCCTCTGAACGCTGGTCGCCGGCCAGATCGGGCGCATTGGCATAGGAACACCATTTTCCGGCGAACAGACCGAGTGTTACCGGGGACTGGACCTTTAAGCCTACTTCCCTGGTTTGTTCGCCGCTGCCGTATTCGATGAGGCGGCGGCCCGTGCCGAATGTGTAGGTGCGCGGTTCGATATCGGGGCTGGGCCAATCGGCCTCAACCACCCAGCGGCCCCTGCGGTACTCGTATTGCGGATTGGGGGGGGCGGAGTCTTGCATGTAGGCGCACAGACAGTTCTCGTTGGCCATGCCCCGGTCTTCGCCCTTTAACCAGTGATCCCACCATCTGAGCAATTCGCCGAGAAAATCGATGGCCGGACCCGGCTTGCCGATGTGAGGATAGGTATGGCCCCACGGACCCACGAGGCCCTTTCGCGGGACGTCGAGATTTTCCATCAGGCGGAAGACGGTGTTGGTGTAACCGTCGGCCCAACCCGAAACGGCGAAGACAGGGACCTTGATATCCTTATAGTGTTCCGCGACCGAGCCGTGTCTCCAGTAGGCATCGCGGCGCTGATGCATGAGCCACTTCTTCAGCCAGACGCCGGAGCCTTCCAGGCGATCCATCCACATCTGCTTCCAGCGCTCTCCGACGAGGGCGGGATCAGGCGGCATGGTATTGTAGGAGAACATGACACCGGCCCAAGACAGATTGTCGCCCAGCAGCGCACCGCCCATATGGTGGATGTCATCTGCATAGCGATCATCGCTGGAACAGACTGTCACGACGGCTTTGAGCGGTTGGGGCTGCATAGCCGCGATCATCAGGCCATTGAAGCCGCCCCAACTGATGCCCATCATGCCGATATTGCCGTCGCACCAGTTCTGTTCGGCCAGCCAGTGAATGGCGGCCACGCCATCATCAAGCTCGCTTTGCAGATACTCGTCGGTCAGCACGCCCTCGGATTCTCCACTGCCGCGAATGTCCAGACGTACGCAAGCATAACCGTGGCCGGCGAGGTATCTGTGGGTGATCTCGTCGCGTTCGGTCGAGCCGAAACGCTTTCTGTACGGGATATATTCGAGGATGGCGGGAACCGGCAGATCATCGGAGTCCTTTGGACGCCAGATTCGCGCGGCCAGTTTCAGGTCGTCGCCAACCGGGATCCAGACGTTCTCCTCCTCGAGGATCTCGCGGGGGAATTCAGATACTATCTTCATGCGATTTTAGGGAGCGGTTTGATGTAAATTTCTAGCGAATCCAGGACGCGGTGATAGGCATCCTCAAGCATGTCCCGGTCATGACCGCCGAGAAAAACCTCTGCCAATTCGTATGAATAACTGTCCTGGAAAAACATGTCCGAGAGCCGTACATCCTTTTCGACGAGGACATTGACGTCGATATCGGGAAGGATGTGCTTCAGTTTGGCGATTTCGCCGGCGCTCGGTACGCGCTTGACGATGCCGTCGGCTTCGAAGCTTCTCAACATGAATTTTCCGGCGATGTCATCCTTGCCCGCGCCTCTCGGCATTTCTGGCTCGATGCCCATCGACAACTCGATCGCCACCTTCTGGTGGGCCGCCCCGTCGACCATATGAAAGAGGGGCGAATGGGATTTGGAGATACGTGCGTTAATTTCCAGCAGATTGAGAGCGCCGCTCGGCGGATCGTAGAAGAACTCGACATTGAATGGTGAGCCGTCATAGCCGATAGCGTCCATCATTCTGGCCGTCACGCTGGTCGCCTGCTCGATGACCGCGTCGGGCAGATCGGCTGGGTATTGATAGCGCGAGAAGCTGGATGTGTGCTTGCCTTGGCGAAGCGATTCGACTGCGCCATAAATCACAGTCTGCTTCTGCCAGACATAGCCTTCCAGCGTGAACTGTCGCGTTGCCGAGACGAGTTCCTCGGCGATGGCGAAATTACCGTCAATCCCGTCGATTTCGCTGAGATCATCCAACTTTTCGAGGAAGGCGTTGAAGGGTTCCCCGATCACGTGGATATTCTGCCGGCAGGCGTGTAGGGCTTCATTGAAATCTTCCTCATCCTCGACCATGAAACCGAGTACGGAAGAATGGCCTTTCACCGGCTTGAGCCAGAACGGGTAATGCGGTGCGTTCTCCTTCGCTTTTTTCGGTTCGAACGGGTTGATCGCCTCGAAGCGCTGGGTGTTTTCAGGCAAGACCTCTTTCTGCTTCAGGCGCGCCCAGTATTTGTGCTCACACCGGGCCACGGCTTCCGGGCTGGCGCCGGGCATCTCGTAATCACGCCGCAGTAGCGGGACCAGCGATGTCACGGGAAAGTCGAGGTAGCCGATGATGGCGTCCGGTTTGCCGCCATGTCCGTCGATGATCGATTTTGCCTGTGCGTAAAGCTCATCGAAATCGATCCGGCCGGATCGGGGGCGGATATCTCTCTTCTCAAGCGTACGGATCAGCTCCCAGTCCTGCGCGCCGGGGATTTTTTCGATGAGGGAGAGGTTGTAGTCGTCCGCGCCGACGACGAAGACTTTTTTCTTGCCGGAGCCCGATTTCGTCTCGCTCGTCATACTTGTCGTCCTCGTACTTGCGCGCCACGACGGCGGCCTCGGGCGCGCCGATTGCCCGAGCTTAGGGGCACGGGCTTTAAATGCCCGTCCCGACCTCAAACCGGGCGCCGATCCCACGCGCGGTGAGCGGGCGAACCGCTCTCAAAGCCGTCATGTCTCACAGCAGCGGGCGCGGAGACCGACATTGATCGCGATATCGATGGGGGTGGCCGTCATTTCCGACCGGTTCGCATGCGGCCCAGGCACGGTTCTCCAGCTGTCATAGCTGGAAAACCCGCCGCAACGAGCTTGGTTCCGTTGGCCGGGCGATTTTGCCTGACGGGAGGGGTGGGTGCAGGCGGCGAGCGTGAGCGTGAGCCGAATGTTGGCTCGAAAGAAGCCGCGAGCGGGCGTGTCCGGAGGTGCGCCGCGGCGAGGTTTCCGGCGTGAGGATAATCTCCCAGCCCTATGCCGGCGCGCGCATCGCCGTATTGGCGGCGCTGCGACGCCCCGACAAGGTGCTGGAAGTCCGGGTCGGCCCGGCTTTACGATTACCGGTTGATGAACTTTGAGAGTAGTTCACCGACTACTCCGCCGGCTTGCTCGCCGCCGATATTCTCGAGCAGGTTTGCAGCATCGAACTGGCTTGGATCGATTCCGTGCTCGCCCAGTAAGGTGGACAGTTCGCTGACATCCAGGTTTTGCAGCTGTTCCAGATCCACGCCCTGTTCGGCGAGCGTCTGAAGGACCGATCCAACGTCCATTGAGTTTGCGGATTCCGCCGTTTGGCCGAAGGCCCCGCCGACAGTCTCGAAGATGCGGCTGAGGTCGAACATGTTGTTTTAGCTCCTTGTTTAGTGGCCAGCCTGAAAACCATTGCCCAGGTGTTGGCCCGATGTAGCGGGTCCGGTATCAGATAGGGGTCGCCACTCACCGAGGCGCGGGCCGATACTGCCGTGGTGTTTCGGGGTGTCTCTCCGTCTGGGAGGGCAGGGACATCGAGCGCCCGATCCGGAGTGCATTGCAGTGCGGTTCGCCTCGGTGACTGGCACGACGGTTTCGGATCCGCCGCTTAGCCGAAATTGGGATGCGCGACCGGCGTGTGCCAATCGGAACGAAGCCGGCTACTGATTGGAATTTCCGATCAGACGGCAAATTTATAGCGTTGTTCGCCGATTACGTGTGGAACTCGATCGCCCGGTCGGCGGTCTCTGCGGCCACTGATTGATCATATGCAATCTATTCCGAGAACCTTATGCCCCAGCTTCGCCAACTCGAATACCTCGTCGCCGTCGCCGAGACGGAACATTTTCGCCGGGCTGCCGAGCGCGTCAACGTTACCCAGCCGACGCTCAGTGAGCAGTTGAAAAGCCTGGAGCAGCGTCTTGGCGCGCAACTGGTCGAACGCACGCGCCGCCGCGTGGTCATAACGCCGTTGGGCCGGGAAATCGTTAGCATCGCGCGGCGGATGCTGGCGGATGCCGAGGAAATCCGCGTCGTCGCGGCGCAGGGCGGTGCGACCTTGTCCGGTGTTCTGCGCCTCGGACTGCCGCCAACCATCGGGCCCTATCTGCTGCCTCTCGTGATCCCGGCACTGCAGGAGGCCTACCCCGATCTCAAACTCTACGTTCGCGAGGAACTGCCGAGCGGGCTGACGCCGGCGCTCACGGAAGGGCGCCACGACCTCATCATCACGCTATTGCCGGTCAAGTCCGCTGAACTGGAGACTGAAACGCTGTTTCGTGAGCGGCTCTATCTGACCATGGCCAAGGCGCATGTTCTTGCCGAAAAAAAAGAGGTGATGCGTGAAGACCTTGCCGGCGAGGATATCCTGGCACTCGGGCAGGGGCACCAGTTACATGACGTCGTGTTGGCGCTTTGTGAAGATTTCGGTGCGCGGTTACGTTACGACTATGAGGGCACCAGCCTCGATACGCTTCGGGAAATGGTGGCGATGAGCCTCGGCATGACCTTTCTACCTGGTCTTTATGCCGGCAGTGTCGCGAGCCGCGATGAAAACCTGGCGGTGCGCACGCTGTCCGACCGGGCCGTCCATCGCACCGTCGGCCTTGCGTGGCGCCGTTCAAGCGTTCGGGCTGAACAGTATATGGATCTGGCGGCGATCATTCGCGAGCAAGTTGCGAAGAAGTTCGAAGGTTTTGCGATCGTGGCCTGAGCGATGAGGCGATGCGGGCCGGCGACCGGTGTGAAAGGACGGCCAGTTTTAGGATGTAGCCATTTCAGGGTGGCCATAGGGGACGGGTAACCGGAGGGACATAAATGGACAACGCCGATTTGCAGCAGGTGCTCGACTTCGTGCGCAACAACGGAGACTTGCTCGGGCTGCTCCTTTTCTTCATGGCGATGGCGGAATCGATCATCATCGCGTCGGCGTTCGTACCCTCCAGCGTGATCTTCGTCGGTATCGGGGCGCTTGAAGGCGCCGCGGCGGGGCCACTTTTATCGCTCGTCATTGCCGGCGCGCTTGGTGCCGTGGCCGGCGACCTGGTTTCGTTCGCGATCGGCGTTTGGCAGCGCGATAACCTTAAGGGGATGTGGCCGCTGCGCGGCTATCCGGATATGATCGCGAAAGCCCAATCGTTTTTCGAGAAGTGGGGGACCATGGCGGTGCTCGTGTCGAAGCTCTCCGGCCCACTGCGCCCGATTGTGCCCATGCTTGCCGGTGCCTCGCGGATGCCGGTGGCGAGATTTGTCGCTGTGAGCGCCATGTCATCCGTGATCTGGTCGACACTGGTGCTGGTGCCGGCATACTACGGTGCCGTGATCGTGACGGGTTAGACAAGCGGTGGAGATAGGTGGTTGGCGTGGATGTCGGGCAACGCCGGCACCAGTTTGACTGCAAAGGTTTTGTCCGGGCAGCGGACTTATCTATTGAATTCTGGCCTACCGAATTCTGGCCTACCGAAGTCTGGCCTACCGAAGTCTGGCCTGTCGAACTCTGGAGCTTCTCATGACCTATCTCGTTGCCAGTACCGCCGACCGGCGGCCGGCCGGCCAGCGTTTGCGCGAACTCATCGAGCGTCCCGGCATCGTCGAGATGCCCGGCGCTCACAACGGTATGGCAGCCCTGCAGGCGAAGGCAGCCGGCTTCGAGGCGCTTTATCTTTCCGGTGCGGCCATGACGGCGCAAATGGGGCTGCCCGATCTTGGCATCATAACCGTCGACGAAGTGGCCTTCTTCATCCGCCAACTGGTGCGCGCGGCAGATTTGCCGGTGCTTGTCGATGGCGATACCGGCTACGGCGAAGCGCTCAATGTCATGCATATGGTGCGAACGTTCGAGGATGCGGGCGCGGCGGCCATTCAGATAGAGGACCAGTTGCTGCCGAAGAAGTGTGGTCATCTGAACGACAAGAAGCTCGCCGACGCCAATGATATGGCGGCCAAGATTGCCGCTGCCCGGAAGGCCCGGCGGGATCTGATGATCGTTGCGCGGACCGATGCCGCCGCCACGGAAGGCCTGCAAGGGGCGATTGCGCGCGCACGGCTATTCCTTGAGGCGGGCGCAGATATCGTCTTCCCCGAAGCGCTGGTCGAGCGTGAGCACTTCCGCGCTTTTGCTCGCGAGGTCGATGCGCCGCTGCTTGCGAACATGACCGAGTTCGGACGGACGCCCGACCTGACGGCGGCCGAGTTCGCAGACCTTGGCTACAAGATCGTCATCTGGCCGGTCAGTACGCTGCGCGTCGCCAACAAGGCCCAGGAACGCCTGCTGACGACGCTCAAGCGCGATGGCAGCACGCAGGCGCTGCGTGGAGAAATGCAGACACGGGAAGAACTTTACGCCACTATTCGGCTCAACGATTTCGAAGCCCTCGACCAATCCCTCATCGCGAGTGTGGCACCGAAGGTTGAGGAGTAGGCTCACGGACGGCCGCAGTCTTTTCTGGGCGTCACTAACGGGGAGGCGAGGGGCGACCACATACGTGACCAATCAGCTTTATGCGCGAACATTGCTTGAGTTCGCCGGAGCCGTTTGGCAATGTCGAGGCCGACATCACAACAAGAACCAATCATGTCCTCGGTCACATCGGCACCGCACGGGGGCGTGCGGGGAGCGGAATTCAGAATATGGCAGACAACGAACCGAACGTGCGGCTGAACGAGCCGGTCGGGGATACGGTGAAGACGACGACATGTTACATGTGCGCCTGCCGCTGCGGGATCAAGGTTCATCTCAAGGATGGTAAGGTCCGCTACATCGAAGGCAATCGCGATCATCCGGTGAACAAGGGCATTCTATGTGGCAAGGGTGCCTCCGGCATTATGCAGCATTATTCACCGGCTCGCCTCAAGGCGCCCATGAAGCGCGTCGGGCCACGGGGGTCGGGCGAGTTCGAGGAAATTACCTGGGACGAAGCGCTCGAGATGGCCACCGGCTGGATGGCCGATATCCGCAAGACCGATCCCAAGAAGCTCGCTTTCTTCACGGGCCGTGACCAGTCCCAGGCCCTTACGGGCTGGTTCGCGCAGCAATTCGGCACGCCCAACTTTGCGGCGCACGGCGGCTTTTGCTCGGTGAATATGGCTGCTGCCGGGCTCTACACTTTCGGTGGCTCGTTCTGGGAGTTCGGCGAGCCCGACTGGGAGCACACGAAATATTTCCTGATGTTCGGGGTTGCGGAAGATCACGCTTCGAACCCGATCAAGGCGGCGCTCGGGAAGCTCAAGGCGCGTGGCGCCAAGGTTGTCGTCATCAATCCGGTGCGTACCGGCTACGGCGC
>CAZWCL010000057.1:0-11216 GCA_964632265.1 uncultured Hyphomicrobiaceae bacterium
GAATGATTTTCCCATGACGTTTGTCAAGACATTGAGGCGCCCACGATGCGCCATGCCGAACACGATCTCTTTAAGACCCAACTGCCCGCCGCGCTTAATGATTTGCTCGAGCGCGGGAACCATCGCCTCGCCGCCATCGAGCCCGAACCGTTTCGTGCCGGTATACTTGACGTCTGAAAACTTCTCGAACGCTTCCGCTTCGACCAGCTTGTTCAAGATCGCCTTCTTGCCCTCGTGCGTGAAGGTGATATCTTTTTCCTCACCCTCGATACGCTCCTGTATCCAGGCCTTTTGCGCCGGAGTCGTGATGTGCATGAACTCCACGCCGATGTGCTCGCAGTAGGTCCGCCGGAGTATCCTGATAATCTGACGGATAGTCGCCGTTTCGAGCCCGAGCACATTATCGATGAAGATCGGCCGGTCATAGTCCGCTTCCATGAAGCCATACGTCTCGGGCATCAGCTCGGCATGCACCTGCCGCTCAACCAAGCCGAGCGGGTCGAGATTGGCCGCGAGATGCCCCATTACGCGGTATGACCGAATTAGCATCAGCGCCCGGATGGAATCCTGCGTCGCCCTCAGCGAGGCCGCCATCGACAGATCAAATCCGCCCTGGTTCGCACGTGCAGATATCCGCTCTCGCAAATGCTCTTCCGTCCGCGAGTAGTCGCTTGTCAACGCCGCGACAAGATCAGAATTTCCGTAGCTCTCAATCTGCTCCAGTGGCTTCGCCCAGGACGGGCCGCTGACCGTATTCGAGCCATCTTCGTGTTCTTCGTGCAGACTTTCGAAGAACAACCGCCATTCGTCTGACACCGACCCGGGATTTCGCGCGTACTGCGCTTGCATCTCTTCGATGTAGCCGCTGTTGACACCATGCAGAAAGGACGTCCGGGCGAATGCATTGTTCAGCGCTTGGCGTGACATGTGTGATTCATGCTCCTGAACGGTCAGTCCGTTCGACTTTTGATCAAACCTTCGGAGCGACACGTTCGCGGTAAAGTTCGCGACGTGACCGCCACTTCCCTTATGCCAACTTCTGCCTGACCATTAAACGTCAGCTTTCGGATGACGGTGACGCTTCTCAGAACCGGCGCCTTTGCTCAAAGACCTTGTTCACAAGCAGACATAAGCCCGATTGCGCATCGCACAACCGGGCTAGGCTGACAATTGATACAACGACGTTTGAAACCATTTCAATGTGGCCCGCACGCGTCGCATCCCGGCACACCATCAATGTCCGTTAACCCACTACCCCTTCAGAACATCCGCGAGCGTCGTGCCGAGCGATGCCGGGCTGTCGGCGACCGCGATACCCGCTGACTGCATTGCCTCGATTTTATCTTCCGCGCTGCCTTTGCCGCCTGAAATAATTGCCCCGGCGTGCCCCATGCGCCGACCCGGCGGCGCCGTCACCCCGGCGATGAACCCTGCCATCGGCTTCTTACGGCCCTTTTCTGCCTCGCCCTTGATGAACGCGGCCGCCTCTTCTTCGGCGGAACCGCCGATTTCACCGATCATAATGATTGAGGCCGTCTCTGGATCGGCAAGAAACATCTCCAGCACCTCGATAAAATCGAGGCCTTTCACCGGATCACCGCCGATGCCGACGGCAGTCGACTGCCCGAGGTCTGCATCCGACGTCTGCTTGACGGCTTCATACGTCAGCGTACCGGACCGCGAGACAATCCCAACATTGCCCTTTCTGAAGATATTACCCGGCATAATGCCGATCTTGCATTCATTCGGTGTCAGCACGCCCGGACAATTCGGCCCGAGCAACAATGACGACGAGCCGACGAGCGCGCGCTTGACCTTGACCATATCCATTACCGGAATGCCCTCGGTAACGCACACAATCAACGGAACCTCTGCGTCGATCGCCTCGAGGATGGCATCAGCCGCAAACGGCGGCGGCACATAGATGGAGGTCGCGTCAGCGCCAGTCTTGTCACGCGCTTCGGCCACAGTGTCAAAGATCGGCACGTCGGCAAGATCGGCTTCCGGGTGTTTCGATCCGCCTTTTCCCGGCGTAACGCCCCCGACGACCTTCGTGCCATAAAGTTTGGCCTGTTGGGTGTGAAACGTGCCCTGACTGCCGGTTATACCCTGGCAGATTACCTTGGTGTTCGCGTCAACGAGAATGGCCATAATTCAGTATCCTGCCTACGGGCCCGAAGTTTTTCGATCCGGAACGATGTATTTTTTTAGCGACCTGCGTTTCAGCTCGCCGCCTTGACAGCGTCAGTGATCTTTTTCGCGGCATCCGCGAGATTGTCCGCCGGCACAATGTCCAGGCCCGACGCCTCCAGAATTTCCTTGCCCCGATCGACGTTGGTCCCCTCTAAGCGGACGACCAGCGGCACTTCCACGCCCAGTTCTTTCGACGCGGCAACGACGCCTTCCGCAATGATGTCGCAGCGCATGATGCCACCAAAGATGTTCACTAGAATGCCTTTGACAGCCTCGTCCTTCAGAATAATCTCGAACGCCGCCTTGACCCGTTCCTTCGGCGCCGATCCACCAACATCGAGGAAGTTGGCCGGCTCGCAACCATAAAGCTTGATGATGTCCAGCGTCGCCATCGCCAGTCCAGCGCCATTGACCAGACAGCCAATGGTCCCATCCAGTTTGATGAAAGCGAGATCATGCTTCGAGGCCTCGATCTCCATTGGATCTTCTTCATCAAGATCGCGCAGCGCGACGATTTCCGGATGCCGGAACAGCGCATTTGAATCAAAGTCGATCTTGCCGTCGAGACAAACCAGATCTCCCGCCTTCGTCACGACCAGCGGATTGATTTCCAGGAGGCTCATGTCCTTCTGGACAACCATCTGATAAAGTTTGCCGATCAACTGTACGCACTGCTTGATCTGGCCGTTCTTGAGACCCAGAGCGAACGCTATGGTACGCCCGTAATGCGCTTGGTAGCCGGCTGCAGGGTCAATATCGATGGTCAGAATTTTTTCGGGCGTATCGTGGGCGACCTTCTCGATGTCCATACCGCCTTCGGTTGAAGCGATAAACGCAACGCGTGAGGTTTCCCGGTCGACCAGCGCCGACAGATAAAGTTCACGCTCGATCTCGGAGCCGTCCTCGACATATAGCCGGTTGACCTTTTTACCCTCATCCCCAGTCTGGATCGTCACGAGCGTATTGCCGAGCATTTGTTCGGCAAAATTCCGCACCTCGTCTACCGACTTCGCGATGCGCACGCCGCCACCGCCGCCGGCTTCGGCTTCCTTGAACTTCCCCTTGCCGCGCCCGCCGGCATGGATTTGACTTTTCACAACGTATACAGGACCGGGGAGTTTTTTCGCCGCCTCGACCGCTTCATCGACGCTGAACGCCGGGTAGCCCTCCGCCGTTGGCACGCTATACTGCCGGTAGAGTTCTTTCGCCTGATATTCATGGATGTTCATGACGCTTGTCCGCGTTGATTTCCCGGGGCCGCCGCGCAGCCGGTCAAATTCATGTCTTGCCTACCACCATCCAGCCTGCATGCCACCCCGACCTTTGTTGCAATTTCGCAAAATCTCAATTCCGTGTTGCCGCAACAGCCTCGATTTCGACGCGGGCTCCGAGCGGCAGCGCTGCCACCTGGATGCAGGAGCGCGCCGGATACGGCTCAACCATATATTCGGCGTAAACCTCGTTGACAGCGGCGAAATCTCCCATGTCAGCCAGAAAGACAGTACATTTGACGACATCGGAAAAGTCCAGACCATCAGCTGCAAGCACCCGTTTCAGGTTTTCAAGACATTGCCGCGTCTGATCGCCGATACTTCCCTCAACGAGCCGGCCCGTCTCCGGGTCGAGGTGGATCTGCCCCGAAAGGTGCACCAGCCCGCCGCTCTTGACCGCAATCGAATAGGGTCCGAGCCCACTCATTCCCTCGGGCTTCAATGCGACCTTGCTCATCAAACGGCTCCGTGAAGAAAAACGGCGCCGCGAGGGCGCCGTCTGATAACTGCTGAACTAACTGCCGAGGTTCGGCGCGATCTGCTGGCAGGCCTCGACGAGCCCTTTGACAGATTCGACGGACTTCATGAACATTTGTCTCTCCGTCGTATTCATGTCGATTTCCACGATCCGCTCGACGCCACGTGCCCCGATGACGATCGGCACCCCGACATAGAGGCCTTTGATACCGAACTCGCCATCCAGCATGGCAGCACATGGCAACACGCGCTTTTTGTCCAGCAGGTAGCTCTCGGCCATCGCAATCGCCGATGAAGCCGGCGCATAAAAGGCCGATCCGGTCTTGAGCAGACCGACGATCTCACCCCCGCCCTTGCGCGTTCGGTCGACGATTTCATCGAGACGCTGTTGGCTCATCCAGCCCATCTTCACGACATCCGTCAGCGGAATGCCGGCAACGGTCGAGTATCTTACGAGCGGTACCATGTCATCACCATGCCCGCCGAGCACGAATGCCGAAACATCTTCAATTGAAACGCTCAGTTCGTCGGCAATGAAGTGACGGAAACGGCTCGCATCAAGAACCCCCGCCATGCCGACGACGCGTTCGAACGGCAGTCCGGAGGCCTTCTGGAGCGCCCATACCATGGCATCGAGCGGGTTCGTGATAACGATCACGAAAGCGTTGGGCGCATACTTGCGGATACCAGCGCCGACCTGCTCCATCACTTGCAGGTTCTTCGACAGGAGATCATCGCGGCTCATGCCGGGTTTGCGCGGAAAGCCGGCGGTGATGATACACACGTCCGCGCCCTCGATGTCGGCGTAGCTGCTGGTGCCCTTAAGAGACACGTCGAAGCCTTCGGGGCCCCCGGATTGCGCGAGGTCGAGCGCTTTGCCCTGCGGAATCCCATCGGCAATGTCGAACAGAACCACGTCGCCGAGTTCCTTGAGGCCAATCAAATGAGCCAGTGTGCCGCCGATCATGCCCGAGCCGATCAGCGCAATTTTTGCGCGCGCCATGTCCATTGTCTCCTTTGAACCCGCAGCATCGACGACTACGACCAAACCGCAGCGCCTGACAGCCGCCTTTGACTGAAACTTTGTTCGCGTCGCCGGCCCGCCATCGAGGCGCCGGACAATGCAGTAAGGGTTCGTTAAAGCCAAACTGCCCGCGCATCAAGCCGGGGCGCATGCCGGCACCTTCCGCAAAGTCCGCAGCTGACGACCTGACAGCATCGACCCTGCCAGCCACGGGACTGACTAAGAGCCCTCTCGGTCGGTCAAATTACCGCTCAATAATTTCAACACGAGTTAACCTTCCGAATGTTATATCCAGTAGAATACAAGTTTCGGATAAGATTATGCCTTCAGATATATGCATCATAATCGTCAACCGCAGCACGGCTGAGGCCACGCTCGCTTGCCTCGATACGATCCGAGACAACACAAGTCGCCGCCCTGCGCGCGTCGTCGTGGCCGACATCGAAACTTGGCAGGGCGACGCCAGCCGCCTGGAGCAACACGCGGGAGCTGAGACAGTTCTGCGGCTGCCAGCGGGCACCAGCTACACATGCGCCGTAAACCGGGCGTCCGGCACGGCAAAAAATAGCTACCTGCTGCTACTCCACCCAACCGTGCACCTGAACGCGGGAGCCATTGACCAGATCGCCTCAATAGCCTGTTGCACATCGCACGCCGGACTCTGGCTCGCCCAACGCGTTGTCGCTCCGCCTGCCTCCGGTGCAAGTATCGGTGATTATACCGGTCGGAATCATGCCGAAATTATTCTCGCGCCTGATTTCGAATGCGGCCTCTACGCGACCAAAAAAAATTCAACCCGTGACAAAATAGAAAACCACGAATGCACGCCTTTTGTGTCGCCATCCAAAATGCTGCTCGTCCATCCTGACGTCTGGCGTTTAACCGGCGGCTTTGACGAAACTTTCAGACAACATGGCGCCGCCGAAGACCTTTGCCGTCGTGCAAGCCATCTCGGCGCCACACCTCTGCTCGTCCCAGTACCCAGCCTAACCACCCGTCGCCAAGCATCCGATATGCCAACCGATATCGCGCCGGTCATCGACGAACTGGCCGGCACGATGACCTATCTGCGCAAACATCACCCGCCATTACAGCGATGGCTGAGGCGCCTATCGGTCGCAGGGGCGCCGGCATGGCAGTACCTCCGAGCTCTCATCCAAGGTGCCACGGGTTCATGCGATCAGGTGCAGGCCATCGCCGCCCACGACCGTTGGAAATCCGTACTACAACAGGCAGATCGTTGGTGGAGCGGTTATCAACCGCCGCGTGCCGCCAGATCCTGGCAAAACAGCAAGGCAACGAACCACAATCCGGCGACAGCCCGAAACCTCCCGGCATCGATCTAAGCCGTGCCTTGCCGTCCCACCGACCGGTGACCTGGCACTGATCTTGCGTGGCCCGCCTCGAAGGAGCTTCGAGAGCCATGTACCGCATCGACCCAAAAAACCCTTGGCCACCGGAAATCGACGTAACGAGTGCGCGTCGCGCGCTTGTCGCAATGACCCGCGACATGGGTAAGGCGAACGATTTCTCCGAAGTCGTGATAGCTCTCCAGGAGGCCATCGACGCACTCGACCGCCTCGAGGCCCGCCAGCCTAAACGCCTCAGCGACCAGGTGCTGACCCACTCCCGCTTCCTGATGGACGAGTAAAGGCAGAACCTGCACCGACTATTCGTTGAGCACCGTAACCAATTCCGGCTAAACGAAATTGGCCTCAGGCGGCCACCAGCCGGTCAGCCGCCTTCGCATCCTCAAGTATCATATCAGCCGCCTTTTCGCCGATCATGATGGTGGGCGCATTGGTGTTGCCGGAAACGAGCGTCGGCATAATCGACGCGTCGACCACCCTGAGGCCCTCAAGGCCGTGCACTCTGAGTCGCTGATTCACAACAGCTTTGTCATCCGAGCCCATCTTGCACGTACCGCACGGGTGGAAGATCGTCGTCCCCGCCCTCTTCGCGAACGCCATGAACTCCTCGTCCGTGATCGCATCAGATCCGGGCGCGTGCTCCTTGCTGAGGATGTCCGCAAACGGCTTCTGTCCCGAAATCTCGCGCATCCGCCGCATACCCTTGAGCAACACGTCACGGTCGGTCTGGCTGTCCAAGTAGTTGGCGAGGATGGCAGGCTTCTCGGCTGGATCGCCGCTTTTAATGTGCAAATGACCTCGGCTTTCAGGGCGAAGCTGCGCAATCGATGAGGTCACGCCGTTGAACGTGTGTAGTCCCAACCCTGGTCCGACCGCGGAAAGCGGCATGAAGTGGATCTGCAGGTCCGGAGTCTCGAGATGTGGTTCGGACTTCATGAACACGCCCGCGACACCGGCACCGATCGTTAGTATCCCGCGCCGCTGCATAACGTACTCAATGCCAGCCTTCATCTGGTTCCAGCGGCTATGCCAGACATTATTCAGACTGGCCGGCAACGTGACTTCATAGACAAAACGCGCGTGGAAATGGTCCTGCAGGTTCTCACCGACACCTTGGAGCTCATGGCGAACATCGACACCGGCATCCCGCAACACCTGCCCCTGCCCAATGCCTGAAAGCTCGAGGATCTGCGGTGAACCGATCGCGCCGGCACATAAAAGAACTTCACGTCCGGCATTTAACGTCTTGTTGTCGGCGGCAGCCGTCGTCCCATGACGAAACGTGACCCCGGTAACGCGTTTCCCATCCATCTCCAACTGCGCGACGTGGGCATCTGTTACCACCGTCAGGTTGGGTCGCTGCATGGCTGGTTTCAGATAAGCCACGCCGGTTGATGACCGCCGTCCATCCCGTGTTGTGAGCTGATAATAACCCGCCCCTTCCTGGCTCGGCCCGTTGAAATCATCCGTTGGCGGAACGCCGGCCGCGACGCAGGCCGCGATATATGCTTCGCAGATTGGATTCTTCATACGAACGTTCGAGACGCCGAGCGGACCATCGCCACCATGCAACGCGTCGTGACCCCGCTCATTGCCTTCGGCCTGCTTGAAGTATGGCAGTACATCGTCGAACGACCATCCCGCGTTGCCGAGCTGTCGCCAGGTGTCGTAATCGCGTGCCTGCCCACGCACATAGAGAAGCCCGTTGATGGCGCTCGTTCCGCCGAGCACGCGACCACGCGGCCAGGGCACGATGCGGCCGTCTAGTTGCGGCTCCGGCCCGGCGCCGTACTGCCAAGTCACACTCTCATCCAGCATGGTACGGTAGTAGCCTGCCGGCACATGTATCCAGGGGTTCGTGTCGCGGCCACCGGCTTCAACCAGCGCAACCGACACGTTGGGATCTTTTGTCAACCGATTGGCAAGCACACAACCTGCAGAACCGGCTCCGATGATCACATAGTCAAACGTCTCGCCACCTTGGATTGAGGGCATACTGGAGAACTCTTTCCTATCGTTGAACGCTGTCCCACGAGACTAGCGGTAACGCTCCGCGGGGCGCAACGGATAGAAACCGACTATCATCTACTGCACGAAACCGCCCAGCACCTCGTATTCTTTTGAATCGGTCTCAATGCCGACCACCAATGTTTCCCCCGAGCGCGTCGACCGGCCGACCAACGCCGAAATGTTGACTTGGTGCGTGA
Source organism: uncultured Hyphomicrobiaceae bacterium (assembly GCA_964632265.1). GTDB lineage: Bacteria > Pseudomonadota > Alphaproteobacteria > Rhizobiales > Hyphomicrobiaceae > CAJQQK01. The sequence continues at coordinate 8,543 of CAZWCL010000057.1, forward strand.
CCAGTACAAGAGGTCGCTTGATCGGCAGACGGCTTTTGAGCCAGCGTTTCAGGGCCGCAGTTTGTGGCTCACGCTGCTCCCGCGCCTCGAAGAATGAATTGAGCGGCGGCAGTTCATCGACCGGGCCAAGTCCAAGTAGTTCCGCGGTATCACGGCAACGGCACCACTGGCTCGCAAACACGTCGGCGGCATTAATGTCCTGTGACTTGAACCACTTACCGATGCGCCGGGCTTGATCGCGGCCCTCATCAGACAGGTTTCGCTGCGTCGCACAATCATCAACATCGAAGTTGTCGGGATCGCTGAACCCCGGCGCGATAGCATGCCGCATAATCGCGAACGCACGGCCTGATTTCAACGCTTCGCCGAGCTGCGCATCGGATCGTTCAGCCGACGCCGAAGCCGAAAGCGCTGCAAGACATATCGAGACAGAGACGAGAAGGCGGACGGTGATCATAATCGAGGTCCTTGATCAACTTCGCATCCTCCGCCTACGCCTTCCGCTCCACCGCGGATCATGCGACGACCTTTACCGCTTCATCATTCGGTATGTCTTCACCACCTGACTGTCATCCTCCCGGCCAAGGCCGGCGCCCGACGCATCGAGAAACCGCTGATGTGCCGTTGCCGCCATTGGCAGGCCCATTCGCATCGCCCGGCCGGCATCCAGAACGATGCCCAGATCCTTGACGAAAATGTCGACAGCACTTGTCACTTTGCCGGTCTGCTCGACCATTTCCGGCCCACGGTTCTGCAGCATCCAACTCGACGCAGCCGACCCTGAAAGAATTTCCAGCGCCACTTTCGGCTCGATTCCAGCCCGCTCCGCAAAAGCGATGGCCTCGGCCGCGACGGCGATGTGTGCACCGGCCATCAGTTGGTTGACGGTCTTCATCGCCGAACCCTGGCCGCTTTTGTCGCCGATATAGTAAAGGTTCGAACCCATCGCCTTGAGCATCGCCTCGCTGGCATCGAACACATCACGCTTGCCCGCCGCCATGATCGTCAACCCGCCCGATTCGGCACCAACCTGACCACCTGAAACGGGCGCATCAATGAACGGATGCCCCTGCGCCTCGCAGCGCCGTGCCAAGGCTGCTGCCCGCTCCGGCGCGCATGTCGAACACACGATGACCGGCGTGCTATCCGGAAGCGCCTCCAGACCGCCTGCGTCGAATAGCACGGTCTCCGCCTGGTCCGCGTTGACCACCATGACAACAAGCACGTCGGCCCCGGCCGCCGCCGCCGCCACCGATTCGACACCGTTTCCACCATCGCTCGTCAGTGCCGCCACGGCCTCACTGTTGAGGTCATAGCCCTGCACCCTGAACTGCTTCGCAACGAGCTGCCGCGCCATCGCGGCTCCCATTGCACCGAGGCCTACAAATCCAATCGTGCGCATGCTCACTCCCAACCACTCATTGTGCTTCTCGCGGACCTGACCGATCTTGTGTCATTGTCGCACCGCGCTCCGCCTCAGTCATCCCGTGCAGCATAAGGCGGCGGCACGAAGTAAGGCGGATACGGCCCGAACTTCGTCATGTCGACTTCCAGCAGCGCAGGGCCGTCGACTCCAATCGCCTCGCCAAGCCTGGGCCCGAGTTCTTCAAGCGCGCTGACCCGGAAGAACGCCATGTCGGCAAGCCGCGCAAGACCTTCAAAATCGGGACCGATCGGGTCGGCCGCGAAATGCCGGCCACCGTACAGTGAATTCTGGATATCCTTGATCACGCCGTAGCCTTTGTCGTTCATTACCATGATCACAATATCGGCGCTCTCCTGAACCGCCGTCCAGAGCTCCGTCATATTGAGGAAAAAGCCACCGTCGCCGGTCATCGCAACGACCTTCCGGTCGCCCTCCGAGAGCGCCGCCCCGATTCCCATCTGATAGCCCGGTCCAATCGCGGCGCCGACCGGATAAATATTCTGCTCGGGCTCTGAGAGCGGGAAATAGCGGTTGCCCCATGTTGAGTTCGAGATCGTGATATCGCGCACCCAAAGCGCATCGTCCGGCATCACCTCGCGCATGATCTTGGGAAATTCTACGTAAGGCCCGAGAGTCGGGCGAAACGCTTCGTGTATTTTTTCGCGTGCTTGAGCGATCGTGTCAGCCCACTCACCGGCGACATTCATCTTCCCGGCGAGCCTGTCAGCCAACGCCGAAAGTGCTGTGCCCGCCTCGCCGACATGATAATGCGCGGCCTCATAAGTCCGCCCGAACGCTGCCGGATCGATATCGATATGAACGCGGCGTTCGGGAAGCTTCAGTTGCAGATCCCGCGTTTCGTGGCCCCGCATGCGCCCACCGGCAATGATCATGAGATCCGACTGGCCGTAGAGCTCTTCCGTTGCCGCCGTCGCATTGAATGCCCCAAGCGTCATTGGATGATCCTCCGGGATCACCGCCCGCCCATTGACTGAGGTAACAACCGCAAAACCCATGTCGGCGAGCCGGGCAACAGCGTCGCGCGCGAACTTCGCGCCCGTGCCACACCACAACATGGGCCGTTTCGACTGAGCCGCCATTTCAGCAATACGGTCGAGGCTCGCATCGTCCCCGGCGTCCGGGCGCGGTATCGGCAAAACCAGATTGTCGAGTTGATCCGGCCGCTCGATTGGGCTCCGCTGAACATCGATCGGAATTCAAGTGCTGACCGGACCCATTGGTGGCGAC
>CAZWCL010000058.1:0-11142 GCA_964632265.1 uncultured Hyphomicrobiaceae bacterium
AAGTCATTTTCGCTGACCGCCACGACGTCGACTTAACACCGGGCGGCACCTTTGCCCGTATCCTCGGTACAAATCGCATCCGCGTGAACTCGCTTCATGGCCAGGGCATCCTGGAGCCGGGCGAGCGTGTCGTGATCGAAGGTGTGGCCGAGGATTCCACCATCGAGGCCATTCGTATCGCGGACGTGCCGGGTTTCGCACTTGGCGTCCAATGGCACGCCGAATACGATCCCCAGACAAACTGGATTAACCGCGCCATTTTTGAAGAATTCGGCCGCGCCCTCGCCAAACACCACGCGCAGACAATGTAGCCGCGGTCATCGCGACCTACCCGAGCGGCTTCACAACGTGGTCTTTTCTTGCTTTGGTAAAGGCCGCGATCGTCGGCCGTCGAGCGACTCAGCGGGCCTTGGGTGGCACTTCAGAAGGTGCTGCCCGAAAATCACTGGTCTGAACAATATCGTTCATGAGCATATCGCTGCGCTTGTATTCAGCCTCGCTCGGCCCCGGCAGCAGCAGCAGCGCGATCAGCACCGCGAGAACGATGAACAGGCCGTTGATATCGCCGCGCAACGCATACCAGGGGCCTTGTGTCCGTCTTGTTGTCTTGGTGTCTGCCACAACGCGCTCCATCTGGTCATCGGAAATTCCTGATTGCTCTTGTACGCCTCAGGCCGTTCACTTGGAAATCAAGTTGCGTCGCGGCTGCTCAACTCGCTGTGAGCCGCGCGCGAGCAGTTTGCGCCCCTAACCCTAACCCGTGCCAAGCCAACAACGCGCCGATTGCCCCAAGCATATCAGACCCGTCCGCGCCCCTCCGCGATGGCCTCGTCCACCACCTCCTGGACATAGCCGGGAAGGGCAAAGGCGCCCTTATGAACCGCCGGCGTCCAATATTGCGTCGTGATGCCCCGCTCGCGCGCACGTGCCGCCAGCGTCTCCACCGGCACCTCAAGGTGCGCTTGGCTCCCCGCGCCCATGTTGAGCGCGAATTCCCCGCCGAAATAACAGGGCTGAGTACAAACATATGGCGTCACGTGCGCGTGAACGTCTGCCAGGAACTCTGACGTCTGCGCCAAATGCTCTGGATGATGGAAAGGCACGCCGTTCTGCGTGACGAAAACCCCGTTCCCTTTCAGCAGTCGCTGGCAATCGGCAAAGAATTTCTTCGTGTGCAGCACCGCGCTCGGCCCGACCGGCTCTGAGGAATCGACGATAATGGCATCGTAGCGGTCAGGGTTCCGCGCGACGAATTCCAGCCCGTCGGCGATCACAACGTTGCTGCGCGCATCCTCGAAGGCGCCCGCGCTGACCGCTGGAAAGTACTTCACTGACGTATCGATCACTTCCTGGTCGATTTCGACCAGCGTGGCTTGCTCGATCGTCGGGTGCTTCAGGACTTCGCGCAGAATACCGCCGTCGCCACCACCGATGATGAGTACTTTCGTCGGATTTTCGATCGCCATAACAGGCACATGCGCCATCATCTCATGGTAGATGAACTCGTCACGTGTCGTGAGCTGGAAGATGCCGTCCAGGATCAGTACGGTGCCCCAGCTTTTGTTTTTAAAGATTACGAGATGCTGGTGTTCTGTCTTCACCTCGTGAAGCACCTCGTCGACCCGCATGCGCGGTTCCCAGTCCTTATTAAATGTTTCGGCGATCCAGCGCGTCATCGGCAACCTCCGCTCGCAATATCAGCTCGTGGAAACAGAATAGCGCACGGCAGGGTTTTGCCGTGCGCCTTGTTTTGTCGGATTCCGGATTACGGCAATCGCAGGATCAGGCCGCTTTGGCCTTTTCGCACTGGTCCGCTTCATCGGTTTTGGAATCAGGCTTTGCCGCCATCTGCCAGGCCATCAAATCAAGCTCTTCGCCACGCTGGTGCGTTTTGACGACGACCTCGCGGGCTTCGAACGCTTCTCGGAGAACGTCAACGCACAGGTCAGGCCGTGCATCGCCGCACATGAAGACGTCGAGTGCCGCATAGTCGGCCTCTGGCCAGCTATGGATCGAGATGTGGCTCTCGGAAAGAACGGCAACGCCGGAGACGCCGCCATTGGGCGTGAAGTGATGAAGATGAATATGCAGCAGGCTTGCACCGGCCGTCTCCACGCATTGCTTCAGCGCTTCTTCTACATGATCGATATCGTCGAGGCGCTTGGCCCCAAACAGGTCGATAATCAGGTGGTTGCCTGCGTAACGAACGCCGTCGCGCTCAATGAAGAAGTCCTTGCGGTCTTCTAGCTTGTTCGTGTCGTCGTGCACTACACGTGCAGATCCATCAAAATCTTCCTTTTGGGCGGTGCTTGAACGAGTCAAGTCCATCCCCAATTGGAAGAGGGTGTCGTCATAGGCCATTAGGACCCTCCCCAACCAGCAGATAGAGTGACCCGCTCGCTCTTACCTTTGGGGCCTAGGAGGCTGCCGTCGAGACACCGCATCAAGAAATGCAATGCCGTTCGGGAAACCTGAGAGGTCCTTACCTTTAGGGCAGGGTGTCGAACGGAGAACGGTGGATATGATGGCATTTTCCCCTTAACGCAAGGGTAAACCTCACTGTTCTAGCCAGAAAAGACATCCTCACCTGCCCGGCAGAGTTAGCCAAAGCCGGGAAAAATCGGCCTCGATGCTCGGCGCTCGTCTGGTCAGAATCAAATTGTGACAGCCTAACAACCCGTCCAAGAAGTGTTTTTCTATACTTCCCGCGGGCGTACCAAGCCCCCGTCAAACGAGGTGTTTACTCTGTTCACCGTTTCCAAAGTTGCTTCAGTACGTCGCCCGCCTCGGAGCCCCCCTTGCCGTCGTCACCGCCGAGCACGCCCCGAACCATTTCGCCAAGGTCGCGTCCTTTCAGGTTTCGGCCGAGTTCCTTGGCTCGTTCGACCAGTTTCCCGGGATCCGACGCCAGCCCTGCCACATCCGGCATTATGCGCGGGTCGTCCCACGGCCCCGTGAGTTTTATCGGGATGTCGATGCCGGCGCCGCCGGTGCCGGCACCCTGTCCCCGCAATGATGCGACAAGGCGCGTCGTAAGACCGAGGTCGAGATTACGCGCGCCGATCCCGATAATACCCTTTCCCCCCACGCGCACTAGCGGAGACACCATGCGCAGGTCGCTTGTATTGGCCACGCCATTTTGAATTTTGAACGACGCCGAAAGCTCGCTGAAATCCGTCTTCTCCGTCGGCGTTCCTTCCAGGCCGGAGAAGCGTCCCTGCTGTAGCCCGCGGATCATTTGCGCAAGGTTCCACCCGACAACAGCCCCATCCTTGAAGGCGAACTTTGCTGTCCCATTGAGGCTGTTGGCGATCGCATGCTGGTTCGAGCCGGCGCCGCTCACGACGAGTTCCAGATCACCGCGCCCGTCGATACGCTCGAATTCCGCGGCATCCTTGAGCAGCGGCCTTGCCGTGATACCGGAGCCACGGAGGTTCGCGCCAAACGCCAGGCCGGCACCGGTCCGTGGTTGAGCGGTGATCACGCCCTTGCCTGTACCCCCGTAAAAATCCAGGTCGTCGATGTCGATCCGCGCTCTTGCATCGGTAAGCGCAATGCGCGTCACCGTCCGTGCGATCCGCAGATTGGCCACCTTCAGCCTCTCGATGCGCAGTCGCGCCTTCGCATCTACAGCTTGCAGCCCGCTCGCATCGATCGGATCCGTATTCCACTCGTTGCGGCCGGTGTAGCCGCGAACCTGTGGTGCAAACCGTCCTGCGCCCGAACGCGGCTTCGGATCCGTCTGCGAACGCCGAAGCAGGTCCTCGATCGAAGCGGGCGCTTCCGGACCGCGTCCGGCCGGTTTCGCACGCACGGACCGCGATGCCGACAGGTTGCCGACCTTGGCCCCCTCGAAGGCGGCGCCCAGGCGGTCGAGATCAAGCTCGCTGATCTTGAGGTCGGCGCTGATGTAGGGCCGCTTCGACCGCATCGCCACCAGAACGGCGCCCGTCGCCCGTGCCGCGCCCAGTTTGAGGCTTGCCCCGTTGAGCGACACCGACTTGTCTTCCGCGACCAACCGCCCGGACAGGTTGAAACCGCCGAGCGGCGCGGCGTTCGGCAGCAGGGTCCCGAGCCAACGGGCGGTGCCCGCCAGCGAGTCCCCGTCGAGCCGCGTCTGCCCCGTCACGTTGAGGTTATCATCAAGCTTCACTAAGCCGTCGAATCCTGCCGAAACCGGACGCCCATCAAGCGTCACGCGAACCTTTGCGGCCTGGCCGTCGAGAACTTGCCGGAGCGTGTCCACCCGGGCCGTGAATCTCAGCTTTTCGTTCCGCCAGACGACGGCGCCTTCCGCCTGCATTGGATCTTTGATCCGCCGTCCCTGGAGTTCGAGGTCGAGATCATCGAGACGGTGCACGGCGCCGGTCTGTTCGTCCTCATAGCGAAGGGCGGCCTTTTCGAGCGTAATTGATCTGAGTTCGAGCTTGTCGAGCAAGCCGGCCGCCGCCTGCGCCGGCACCGCCGTTTGCAACACGCCGCCACCAGCGTCCACATCGCGCATGACGCCGCCGGCACCCCCAAGATGCGCTAGCCGGATTGGCACTCGCCCGTCCGTCAGCTCAGCCCCGGCAAACTGCCAGCTCTGGCGGCCATCCTGCGCCACCCGAAGGTCGAATACCGGCCGGATGAGCGCAACGCGATCGACGTGGACTTTACGTGAGAGCAGCGGCAGCAGCGCGACCGCTACTTCGACACGTCCGGCTTTCAGTGTCGGCGGCGCCCGCATGCCCGGCGGTGCTGACAGTTCGATGTCATTGAGCGCAACGCCGATGTTGGGATAAAAAACAATCTGCGCCCCGCCCCTGATTGCCAGATCCCGGCCGGTATATGACTTGACCTGACGTACCATCTCACGCCGAACGAGTTCTGCCGGGGAAACGATCACGACAATTGCCCCGATGCCGATCGCGGCAATGACGACGAGACTAGCAAATCCAACCGCGATCCGCGCCGGCCAGGACCACCCGCGGCGCGGCGGCCGTGGTTTCCACTTCGCTGGGCGCCGTCTCCGGCCATGCCGGCCGCCGCCCCTTGCAGGCGTCCCGCGGCCTGTAGCGGCGCCGTGATCAAGTTCAGCGTTTGGCCGGATTTGGCTCAGATCCGATGGATGTCGCGTTGCCACAGTGAACTCCCCTCGCAAGACGCCTCGCGCAGAAAACGGAGCCGCGGGCCTGCCGATGTTCTAGAGCGGGTCCGACCTTGGTGGATTAGCTTTCGCGATTTCACTGGGGTCGGTAGTCCCGCTCTACACTATTGGAGTAGATCATTTTTTTCCGGTTTAGCCGGCGACGCCCCGGTTACGAACGGTCTGCAACTAAACCGGAAATGATCTAGGCACCATGATTTTAGGACGGAATCGCGATTCGGCCCGATGCAGATGGGTAGCTTATCAACAACGATTAATTGCGGCAGAGCCTATCTGGTTCGTAGAAAGTGCATCGCGGCGATACGGCTGCAATGCAAAAAAGGAATGTGATGGATATGCCATGGCTTGCGCTGCAAAGCGCGCTCGGCCTCTTCGTGATGCCGGCTCTTGCATGGAGCCTTTCGGAAGACCGGCGCGCCGCCCGCGACCTGGCCCTTTGGCGTTTCCTTGCTGGTGGGATCATCCTGCAGTTCCTGCTCGCGGCCCTGCTCCTGCATATGCCCTGGACACGCGCCCTTTTCGAATTGCTTGCCGTTGGCGTTACCGCCCTGCAAGCTGCCGCCGACAGCGGCGCCCAGCTCGTGTTCGGCTATCTCGCCGGCGGACCGGCCCCTTATGAAACCCGAGCCCCCGAGGCATCCTTCATTCTGGCGTTCCGCATTTTACCGCTAATTCTGCTGCTCTCTGCCATCGTCCGTCTGCTCTACTACTGGGGCGTCCTCCCGCGCGTTGTCCAAGCTGCTGCCTGGGCACTACAACGCACGCTCGGCACCGGCGGCCCGCTGGCAACGTCAGCGGCGGCCAGCGTGTTGCTTGGCCTCGTCGAGGCCCCGTTGATGATCCGCCCCTATCTCCGCGACATGCCACGTGGCGCGCTCTTTGCCATGATGGCCGTTTCCATGGCGACCGTCGCGGGAACCGTTCTGGCGCTCTATGCGTCCATCCTGGCCCCTCTCGTGCCGAACGCGGCCGGCCATCTCATAGCCGCGTCCGTCATCAATGTGCCGGGAGCCCTCGTCCTCGCCCGCCTCGCGGTCCCAGATGGCTTTAGCGACGGCCCGAGAAGCGCTTCGGTGGTCCTCGATGATCATCCGGTCAGCAGTATGGACGCGATCGTCAAGGGCACCCTTGACGGGCTTCAGATCGTGGCGGCTGTCGCGGCAACCCTGATCGTGATCGTGGCGTTGGTTGCCCTGGTCAACACGGCCTTGAGCCTGATCGGTACCGTTGGCGGCGAAACCGTCACCCTTCAGTTGCTCTTGGGTTTTGTCTGCATCCCCTTCGCTTTCGTAATCGGCATCCCCCCTTCCGAGACCTTTGTCGCTGGCAGCCTGATCGGCCAGAAAGTCGTCCTCAACGAGTTCCTGGCCTACCTCGAACTTCTTAAAGTCCCGGAAGACGCGCTGTCTGCACGCTCGAGGTTGCTGCTGACCTATGCGCTCTGCGGCTTCGCCAACCTCGGCTCGCTCGGCATTCTCATCGGCGGTTTGACGGTGCTCTGCCCCGAGCGCCGTGCCGAGATCGCCGCTTTGGCCCCCAAAGCCCTCGCCATCGGTTTCCTGACAACGCTGCTCACCGCGTCGGTGATCGGCGTCACCACATGGGCCTGAAGGGGGGCCTGAAGGGGGGCCTGAATGGGGGGGGGGCTGAAGGGGCCGCCCCGCTCACCCGTTGAGCGTTACCTTGCCGTTGTTGAGAACCACCACGTCCCGGTCGGGGATACGCGCCCGGAACGATACCGTATCGCCATCCTCCCAGATTTCCGTGCGGATCAACTCACCGGGATAGACCGGCGACGAAAAGCGCAGGTCTAGAGTTTTCATCCGGGCGACATCGTACTTGCAAATCTCTTGCAGGATCGCGCGGCCGGCCACGCCGAGCGTGCAAAGCCCATGCAGGATCGGCTTCTCGAACCCGGCGGCCTTGGCGACCTTGGGGCTCGCGTGAAGCGGATTGTGGTCGCCCGAGAGCCGGTAGATCAGCGCCGACTGCGGCAGGGTCTGGATGTCGACGAACCGGTCCGGCTTGCGGTCGGGCAGCTTATGTACCTCTTTCAATGGTCCTGAGGGTCCTCCGAACCCGCCGTCGCCGCGTGCGAACGTCGTCGATGTTGTGGTCGCCAGCAGATCGCCCGTCGCCTTGTCCATGAGCGTCTTTTCCGAATAGATCAGCGCTCCTTTGCCTTCGCCCTTGTCGATGACATCGACCACGCGTGTCTGTCCGATAACGGTTGCCGATGGCGGCATTGGCTTGTGCCAGATGATGCCCTGTTCCCCGTGCAACACCTTCACCCAGTCGACGCCGCTGTCAGGCTCACGCACCCAGAATCCCGGATGCGCAAGCACGACGGCGATCGTCGGCACGGCATCGAACCCTTCTTCCTCGAACGTAAAGCGTAGTTCGTTGTCATCGAACGGCTCGGAGCCGAATCCCAACCCGAGCGCGTAGAGGATTGCCTGATCCGTGGTGTAAGAATGTTCGATGGGCTCGAAATGCCGGTTTTTGAGTTTTTCGTAATCAATCGCCATTCGCTGCCTACCGCCTTATTAGATGCTGTTGATGAAGAAATATGTTGAAGAACGAATGTGGTGACCAGGAAACACGATGATCAAGAACCTGTGCTACCGGACCCGGTCGCCTCGCGACCATGGGCGCCAACCAGTCTTCTGATCGTTTGTCCCGAAAGGGCCGTTCTCGCCAACCACGTCGTTGAGGCGGACCGGCAGTTCACCTACCTTATCTTCAATCAGACCCGAGCGTGCTTCACGCGTCTATCACGTGTGAAATTTTCCTGCGTAATCGATGCGCCCAAGATGGAGCCAGCCGATGTTGCCGCGTCCACTTTTCACCGAAGAGTACGAGTTGTTCCGCGAGCAGGCGCGCCGCTTCGTGCAAAAAGAAATCGTCCCCTATCACGATCAGTGGGAGAAGGACGGCGTCGTCAGCCGTGACGTATGGCTTGCCGCCGGCGAGGCCGGCCTCCTGTGCTGCACGCTGCCTGAAGAGTATGGTGGCCCCGGCGGTGATTTCCTGCACGCAACCATCGTGCTCGAAGAGCTTGCCAAAGCCGGCGCGTCCGGCCCCGCCTTCCACCTCCATTCCGATATCGTTGCGCCCTACATTGAGGCCTATGGCTCGGAGGACCAGAAGAAGGAATGGTTGCCGAAAATGGCCAGCGGCGAGACTATCGTTGCCGTTGCCATGAGCGAGCCGAGCGGTGGATCGGACCTCCAGAACATCCAGACCCGGGCAATCCGCGACGGAAACCATTTCGTCATCAACGGCCAGAAAGTCTTTATCTCCAACGGCCAAATCGCCGATCTCATCGTGCTCGCAGCCAAAACCGACCCCGGCGAGAAGGCCAAAGGTGTCAGCCTGATGCTGGTCGAGCGCGAGCGTGAAGGGTTCCGGCGCGGGCGCAATCTCGAAAAGGTCGGCTACAAGGCGCAAGACACCTCCGAGTTGTTTTTCGAGGATTGCCGCGTGCCGATCACCAACCTGCTCGGCGAAGAAGGCCGTGGCTTCGCCCAACTTATGACCCAGTTGCCGCAGGAGCGCCTAGTCGTTGCCCTGCGCTCAGCAACCAACATCGAAGCGGCCCTTGACTGGACGCTTCAATACACCCGTGAGCGCAAGGCGTTCGGCCGTCCGATCGCCGAGTTCCAGAACACCCGCTTCAAGCTCGCCGAAATGAAGACGAAGGCCCTCGTCACGCGCGCCTTTATCGATCAGTGCCTCGCGCTCCATCTCACGGGCGAACTCGACACAGAGACGGCGTCGGCGGCCAAGCTGCATGCTACGGGCACGCTCTGCGAAGTCGTCGATGAATGTGTCCAGCTCCACGGTGGCTATGGTTATATGTGGGAGTATCCGATCGCGCGGGCATGGGCCGACGCCCGAATGACGCGGATTGCCGGTGGCACGGACGAGATCATGAAAGAGATTATCGCGCGTGGTTTGTAGGTGTCGCGGCACGTCAGGGTCTGCTCAACGGGTGGGTGCCGTAGCGGCGGCGGTCGTCTTCCTTGCCGCTGTGGCTCTGGCGCCGGCCGCGCGCGCCGGCAGCGCCCTGATCGCCGTCGCCTCGAACTTCTCCGGGCCGATCGACCAACTGAAGCCTGTCTTCGAGCGCCGCACGGGCCACCGTCTTCGCGTCACGTTCGGCTCCTCTGGCAAGCTTTACGCCCAAATCGTCGCCGGCGCGCCCTTCGATGCCTTTCTCTCAGCCGACCAGCCTCGTCCCGCCCGCCTCGTGGCGGACGGCCAGGCGCTCGCCGAGTCGCGCTTCACCTACGCCACGGGGAAGCTCACGTTGTGGAGTGCCGATGAAACCCATCCCGGCGATACGCTGAGAGCCGCCTTGACCGCGGGCCGAACGAAAACAATCGCAATCGCCAATCCCGCGCTGGCGCCATACGGCCAGGCCGCGCGCGAGGTACTGCAATCCACGGGGCTCGCGGACACTGTGGCATCACGCTTGGTCATGGGCCAGAACATCGGCCAGACCTATGCCCTCATTGCCACCGGCAACGCATCGATTGGCTTTGTCGCCAGCGCGCAGTTGGCTGGCGGCGCCCGTGGCGGCGGGCAGTGGCCGGTGCCCGTCGAACTGCACCGTCCGATACGCCAGGACGCGGTTCTTCTGCAGCATGGTGCCACCAATCCCGCCGCGCGCGCCTTCCTCGCCTTTTTGCAAAGCATGGACGCACGCGAGATGATCAGTCGGCTGGGATATGAGGTGGCAACGTCCAAAGGTTAGCCGGACCGCTCTAGCCCAGTTGAGGCCAGCCACAGTCACCGGCACTACGAGGAGCATCGCCACGATGGGGCCGATCGTTTTGACATTGTTGCTCGCCGCCGTGACGACGTTGGCCTTGCTCATTCTCGGCACGCCGCTCGCCTGGTGGCTGGCGCGCACCCGCTCGGCCCTCAAGCCGGTCGTCGAAGCGGTCACTGCGCTGCCCTTGGTTCTGCCGCCCACAGTGCTTGGCTTTTATCTTCTCGTCGTCATGAGCCCGACCGCGCCGCTCGGCAGCTTCTTCGCGAGCGTCACTGGCACGACGCTCACTTTTTCGTTTACCGGTCTCGTCGTCGCCTCGGTGCTTTATTCGCTCCCCTTCATGGTGCAGCCGCTGCAGGCGGCGTTCGAGGCGCTTGGCCGCGGCCCGCTCGAAGCCGCCGCCATGTTGCGCGCCTCACCGCTGGATGCCTTCTTGACTGTTGCCATTCCTGGCGCGGCGCGGGGTTATCTCACGGCGATCGTGCTCACCTTCGCCCACACCATCGGCGAATTCGGCGTCGTGCTGATGGTTGGCGGCAACATCCCTGGCGAGACCAAGGTAGTTTCGATCGCCATCTACGAACATGTCGAGCAAATCAACTATGCCGAAGCTCATGTCTTGAGTGCCGGACTTCTTGTATTCTCTTTTCTGGTGCTTCTATTCGTGTACGCGGTCAACCGCCGCTATCCGCTACGGATCGGCTAAGCGGAATTTAGGCACCCATCATGCTGCGAAAACTGACGGCTGACCCGAGTGAACTCGATTTCGATGTGACCTTCGCGCGCGGCGCGTTCACACTGCGCATCGCCCATCGCGTCGAACTCAAAGGCATCGTCGCCCTTTACGGCCAGAACGGATCGGGCAAGAGCACGCTACTGCGCATCCTCGCCGGCCTTGAACCGGGCGCGCGCGGCCATGTCCGTTTTGCCGGCACGCCCTGGCAGGATGACGCGGCAAACGTCGCTGTTCCGCCGCATCGCCGTGGGGTCGGCTTCATCTTTCAGGAGCCGCGTCTCTTTCCTCATCTCGACGTTGCCGGCAATCTGGCTTTTGCCGCACGCCGCGCACCGCGGGCTGAAACATCCCGTGACCACGCCGTCACACACGAAGCCGTTGTCGCCGCCCTCGAACTCGGCCGCCTGCTCACCCGTCGGCCCGGCGAACTCTCCGGCGGCGAACGTCAGCGCGTTGCGCTCGCCCGCGCCCTGCTCT
>CAZWCL010000059.1:0-11054 GCA_964632265.1 uncultured Hyphomicrobiaceae bacterium
GCCGGCGGCTTCGGCATCACCGAGAGCATCCATCAGGATTTCCTCGATGCCGGTGCCGATGTGGTGACGCTTGGCAACCACGCTTTCGACCAGCGCGATGCGCTCGTGTTCATCGAACGTCACGAGCGATTGATCCGCCCGCTCAATTTCCCCGAAGGCACGCCCGGCAAGGGGGCAGGAATGTTTCGCGCAAAGAACGGCGCCGATGTTCTGGTAATCAACGCGCTTGGCCGCGTTTTTATGCAGGATATCGATTGCCCCTTCCGCGCGATCGACAACGAGATAAGCGCCTGTCGGCTGGGTGAGGGCGCCGACGCTGTGTTCGTCGACTTTCACGCTGAGGCGACCAGCGAGAAGCAGGCGCTCGGCGCCTTTCTGGACGGGCGCGTGAGTTGCGTGGCCGGGACACATACGCATAGCCCGACGGCCGATCACCGCATTCTGCCGGGCGGCACCGCCTACATGTCGGATGTCGGTATGTGCGGCGATTACAATTCCGTGCTTGGCATGAAGGCTTCTGAACCGGTTAACCGTTTTGTGACACGCATTCCTCGCGAGCGGTTCGAGCCGGCGCTTGGAGAAGCGACGGTCGCCGGCCTCGCGGTCGAGATTGACGATAAGGCGGGTCTGGCGACGGCAGTGGCGCCGCTTCGGATTGGCGGCGCCCTCCAGGAAGCGAGCCTCCCGTTCTGGTGATCGACGTCCAATGTGCCAGCGCGGCGACCCGCTGGGAGCAGCGATGGGACCGGGTGACTGGATTTTCGCCCTGCGCCGCAATTATAAGAGGTTCAAACAACCGGGCACAGCGCGTCCGGCAACGAATGACATGAGGTAAGGGGACCGATGGCCGGACATTCCCAATTCAAGAACATCATGCACCGCAAGGGCCGCCAGGATAAGGTCCGCGCGAAACTTTTCTCCAAGCTCGCCCGCGAGATCACGGTAGCAGCCAAGATGGGCCTGCCTGATCCGGACATGAACCCGCGCCTGCGGCTTGCGGTCCAGAACGCCAAGTCACAGTCGATGCCGAAGGACAACATTGAGCGCGCCATTCAGAAGGCGAGCGGGGGCGATGCCGACAACTACGAAGAAATCCGCTACGAAGGATATGGCCCGAACGGGGTCGCGATCATCGTCGAAGCGCTTTCCGACAATCGCAACCGCACCGGTGGGGCCGTCCGCGCGGCGTTTACGAAAAATGGCGGTAACCTCGGCTCGACCGGCGCCGTGAGCCACATGTTCGAGCGTATCGGCGAGATTGCCTATCCAGCCGACGCCGGCAGTGCCGACGAAGTGCTTGAAGCTGCAATCGAGGCCGGCGCCGATGATGTGCGCTCAGACGAGAACGGCCATTTGATCAGCACGGGCTTCGACAGTCTCGGCACGGTGGCCGGCGAACTGGAAAAGCGGCTCGGCGAAGCAGAAAGCGTACAGGCTGTCTGGCATCCAAACATCTCGACCCCGGTCGATGAAGACGGAGCCGCGAGCATCATGAAACTCATCGCCGCGCTCGAAGATGACGACGATGTCCAGAACGTCTTCGCAAACTTCGACGCCGATGACGAAGTCATGGCCAAGCTCGCGGACGGCTAGACTAATGCCAGTGATCAACTGCAGCCCTGACTAGCTGCTGCCGAGCGTGATTTCGATCTCACGGCGCTCGTTGTCGTTCATCAGCGTAACCGTTACCTTGTCGCCGGGGCGGAATTTCTCGAGAGCCGCCCTCAGATCATCGCTGTCCGTGATCTTATTTCCGGCAACCCCGACAATGACGTCGCCGAGTACGAGCTGGCCGTCGCGCAGTATGCGCGCCGGTGTGAGACCTGCTTCCGCCGCTCCCGAACCCGGCACCGTGCCAAGCACCACAACACCCTCGGTCCCCTCCCGTCGTGCAATCGAATCTGCACGCGGGTCGATGCGAACACCGATCGACGGTGCATCATAGCGGCCTTTCGCAATCAGCTGTGGCACCACGCGGTTAACGGCGTCGACAGGGACGGCGAAACCGATCCCGGCGTTGCTGCCCGTCGCACTGTAGATGGCCGTATTCACGCCAATGAGACGACCGGCGCTATCGAGGAGCGGGCCACCTGAATTGCCTGGATTGATCGCGGCATCCGTCTGAATGAGGTCGCGGATGGTTGTGCCGTCGTCCGCTGGCAACTCGCGGCCGAGCGCCGAGACGATCCCTTTGGTCAGCGTCCAATCGAGCCCGAACGGGTTGCCGATCGCAAGCACCATCTGGCCGACCTGGAGGTCGCCGCTGGTGCCGATCGGTAGCGGGCGCGGGCGATTGATATTGACCAGTATGCGAAGGACGGCGAGATCATGAGCCGGCGATTGACCGACCAGCTTGGCCCGGAAACTGCGTCCATCCGCCAGCCGCACTATGGCATCCGAAGCGCCCTTGACGACGTGCCAGTTGGTCACGACGTGGCCGAGTTCGTCAAAGATGAAACCCGAGCCGGAGCCACGCGGCATCTGGAGGATGTTGCGTGTCCACGGATCGATAACGCGCTGCGCTGTATTGATGTAGACGACGCTTGGGCGTGATTCTTCGAAGACTTCAATGGTGGCTTTTTCGCCGCCCGCCAGCTCACCACGAGCCGTTACCGCCCGCGGCGCGGCACCGAGGCCGAATAAGGTATTCTGCCAGAACGGCAGCGTTTGCCAGACGAACATTAGTACCGCCAAGGCCGCGGTCACTGCGATCAGGCGGCGGGTAAACCGGTCACCGGTCTCCCGGCCTCTGTTCAGGGTGTGATTGTCTTCCGGTGACTGGCGCAACAATATCTCCGAGAGATTAGGGGGCGAGGATGACAGGTATATATGTGGGAAGAGACCGGTATAGTTCCAGCGCGCCGCTCAGGCTGTGCCGGCACCATCAAGCTGAGTACCGTCCTGGAAGCGAATTCGCCGAGACGGTATGGCGTGGTATGCCCCCTCACCGCTGCGAACATGATTTAGGTCAAGTTTTTATAGTTCGGCCGACTGTATACGGTGGTTCGATCAAAATCCCGGCCAGGGCTATAGCATGCATCCAATATTCCTCATTGCGCTCTATCTGGGTGTCGTACTGGCGCCGTTGGCGCTGGCCTTCATCAGCGGACTGCCGCCGCGATCTTTGTGGGATGAACTGGCCACCGGCGCGGGGCTCCTTGCCTTTGCGGTCATCCTCGTCGAATTTGTGCTCTCTGGCCGCTTCAGGTCGGTCTCGCGCGGCATCGGCATGGATGTCACCATGCGCTTCCACCGGCTTCTCGCCCAGACCGCGCTGGTTCTCGCCCTCATTCATCCGTTTCTCTACCGCGCCCCTTTCAACCCGCCGCTGCCCTTCGATCCCAGCCGCCAGCTGACACTGACCGCAAGTCTCGAACACCTGTTTACCGGCATCCTCGCCTGGGTTTTGCTGCCAGCCTTCGTGGTGCTCGCGATTGGCCGCGACCGCCTCGGTTACCGTTACGAGACCTGGCGCCTGCTGCATGGTCTTGGGGCCGTTCTGATAGCCGCCCTCCTTCTGCACCATACGCTTGAAGCTGGCCGCTACAGTGCCGCCCCACAATTGGCCATCCTCTGGATCGTCCTCTTCGGCTTGGCCATTTTCTCACTCGCCTATGTCTACGTCGGCCAGCCTCTTCGCCAAAGCCTGCGCCCCTGGCGTGTGCATTCAGTTCGCCCGCTCGGCCTCAAGACCTGGCGGTTGGTCCTAAAGCCGCAGAACCACGCCGGACTCCGCTATGAGGCAGGCCAGTTCGCCTGGATCAAGATTGGTGCCCGCCCCTTCACCCTCACGGAACACCCTTTCTCTATCGCCTCGGCGCCGGCCGGGGGGCCGGACCTGGAATTCATCATCAAGGAACTTGGCGATTTCACATCAACCGTCGGTAGCATCGAGCCCGGCACACCCGCTTTCGTCGACGGCCCCCACGGCAATCTCGTCGTCTCAGACCATCGGCCCCATGGCGTGGAGAGCGTCGAGGGCGTGGCACTGATTGCCGGCGGGGTCGGTATCGCACCGCTCATTGCCGTTTTGCGCCAGCTGCACCTTGAGGGTGACAAGCGCCCGACAATGCTTGTCTACGGCAACCGCATCGCCGATCAGATCGTCGCCGAAGAGGAGTTGCGTAGGTTGGCACACGACCACGGTACCGAGATCGTCCATGTGCTCTCCCAGCCGCCCGCTGATTGGACGGGCGAGACGGGCATGCTCGATGCGGTCATGCTACGCCGCCTGTTCAGGCCCGAAATGAAGGACTGGCTGTTTGTACTGTGTGGGCCTGACGTCATGATGTCGGCTGCCGAGGACACCTTGATCGGGCTTGGCGTACCGCCCGGGCAGATTTTGAGTGAAAGGTTCCAGTATGACTAGATCGTTCCGGCCCATCGCCTCACGCCATCGGCTTATGATAACTTATTGGCTGCTCAATGGGGCGATCACCATTGCGCTTGTCTTCTTTGCGGCCAGGTGAACCGACACCGCCTGAGGCGCCACCGCTGGCTGGTCCGCAGTCACGATGCTCTGTTGCCGTCAGGATGTCGCCGTCGTCAGGCGCACTGTCACGATGTCGTGGTGTTGGCCTAGCTCGGATCGGCGGTTTTGGATGCTGCCGCTCTACCGTTTATCCGGGCTGGTTCGTCTGCCTTGGCACCCTCGGCCGCCGCGTTCGGCTTTTCTGACCCTGACGGCTTACGTGCTGCCTCGGTAGAGCCTGGCTTCCGCGTCGGCGCCGCGCTGCGAACGGCAAGTTCCTTGCGGCGATAGATTTCTTCCGTCATGCCACCGGTCCGGTAAGCTGCAAACGTCGCGATAGGCCAGAACAGCAGGTTGAACAGCAGCGCGGCAGGCACGATTTGGTCATCGGTGGCATAGACGCCTGTGATGTGCAGCAGCGCAAGGCCATTGATCGCGAGATTGACCAGAAAAAGGACAATGTAGACAAAGCGGGTCATCAGCATGACGTGGCTCCCCAGGGTTCTCGGCAGGGTGTTCGACCGGAGTCTCGGAAAGGTTCTCGGCAATCAACCGGATGGGGCCGGCGCGACGCCGCTGGCCGGTTCCTTCTCCCGGTTCGTCCTGTGGCAACACAAAGCAGCGCACTCATAATTCTTCCTGATCGGTGCGACACGACTACACTCATAACTTAAACAGCATCAGGTGATTATTGATCCAATGTGCGTTTGGACCATGCAGGGCGTTTCACAGGAAGGCGCAGCCGTACCCTGGGCGCGGTTTGGTGCGCACATCCAGTTTTCCCCAAGTTAAGATAATGTGACATCAAAATAACCCTCTCTCCACCGCCAGCGTTCTTGCAGCCTCCTGCGTAGCAGAAGGTGGACGCCGCCCATCGCAACTGTGGTAACGACGACGGCCGAGCCGGTGGTGGCGCGTCATGTCCGACACGCCACGCCCGAATCGGCTAAGCCAGTGACATGACCGACATCGCCCGCATCATCGGCATAGATCCTGGCCTGCGCCGCTCCGGCTGGGGCGTCATCGAAAGTGACGGCGTACGACTCTCGTACGTCGCTTCTGGCTTCGTGAGTTCCAAGTCCGACGAAGTTCTCGCCTATCGACTGCGCGAGATATTTGATGGGCTGTCCGGCGTCATTCGCAGCTTCAATCCGCGCGAAGCGGCGGTTGAGGAAACGTTCGTCAACAATAATCCACGCGCCACGCTGAAGCTTGGTCAGGCCCGCGGCATGGCGCTGCTGGCCCCGGCAATCGAGGGCCTTCAGGTCGCCGAATATCCGCCAAATCTGATCAAGAAGTCGGTTGTCGGTGCCGGTCATGCCGAAAAGGGCCAGATCCAGATGATGGTGAAGTTGTTACTCCCCAAGGCCGTGTTCGACAATGCGGACGAGGCCGACGCGCTCGCGATCGCCATTTGCCACGCCCACCATCGCACCGCGCCTGAAGCCAGACTTGCACGCCGGATCAGGGAGGCATCATGATTGGACAGTTGCGCGGCACGGTAGAGGCAATCGGCGAGAGCATCTGCATAATTGACGTCGGCGGTGTCGGCTACGAGGTGCAGGCATCGGCCAGGGCGCTTCGCAACATGACGCTCGGGGCCGAAGTAAAGCTCACCATCGACACCCATGTCCGCGATGATGCCATCCGCCTCTATGGCTTCGCCAGCGAAGTCGAGCGCACCTGGTTCCGGACGCTTCAAAAGCTTCAGGGTGTCGGTGCCAAGGTCGCCCTTGCGATCCTTGGCGTGCTTGCCCCCCAGCAACTCGCCAACGCAATCGCGCTCGGCGATTGGGCCGCCATCGAGCAGACACCGGGTGTCGGCAAGAGGATCGCTCAGCGCATAGTGACCGAACTCAAGGACAAGGCCCCCGCCCTGTCCGTTACGGGCGTGGAACTGTCTGCTGGTGATGTATCGGGCAACGTCGCAGCGGCCGGCACCAGCGCGGCAATCGAAGCGATTTCCGCGTTGGCCAACCTTGGCTACGCACCGGCTCAGGCTTCACAGGCGGTTGCGGCGGCGGTCAACGAACTGGACCCCGACGCTGATACGGCGGCACTTATCCGTCGTGGCCTTAAGGAACTTGCCCGCTAGTGACGAGATTGGCAGCGTAGCTTGATGGTACTGCACTCGAAAGCAAGGACAATAAAGTGAGCAATCCGCAGCGCGCACTTTGGACATTCCTCTTCTTCGCACTCATTGGCCCGTTCATCGCGAGCCTGCTGGCCGCGCTCTATACCCCTGGCGCCATCTGGGCGAACCTGCCCCCCTATGTCGCTGGCGATCATACACCGTTCGACCTTTCAAACCTCCCGGATGGTGGCGGGATTGCAGCTCTTGTCGGCGCCGCCGCTCTGAAGACCTTCATCTGGACGCCCCCCGCTGCTGCCGCCGCTGCCTTGATCGTCATTGGCCTACTGTTGACACGCGGCGAAGTCGGCTGGGCGTTGGCGGGGGCTGCTGGTGTTGTCGGCTTCTTCGTCGCCTACGTTATCGCGCCCTTCGAGGCCGCCGGATTCCTGCCGGCTTTTGCGCTCGTTGCCGGACTTGTGGCCGCTCTCCTGAGCGTGTTCCTGATCCGTATCAACGTGCTGCCACGCCCCACGGCGGGCGGTTGAGCCGCCGCCCGCCCGGTCCAGGGCTGCTCCGCAGGTTCGTGCAGAAATCTTGACCAACCGCACGAACACATGCACCAACAATGCATGAGCGAGCTCAACGGACAGGATCGTCTGGTTGCGCCGGGTGAGCGTGAGGTCGACAACCTCGATGCCTCGATCCGGCCGCAGTCTCTCGACGACTTCATCGGCCAGCAACAGGCGCGTGCGAATCTGCGCGTGTTCATGCAGGCCGCGCGTGGACGCGGCGACGCGCTCGACCATGTGCTGTTCGCCGGCCCGCCGGGGCTTGGCAAAACGACGCTTGCCCAGATCATGGCGAAGGAATTGGGCGTCGGCTTTCGCGCTACATCGGGACCCGTCATTTCGAAAGCGGGCGACCTCGCCGCCCTGCTCACTAATCTTGAAGACCGCGACGTTCTCTTTATCGACGAGATTCACCGCCTTAATCCGGCGGTCGAAGAGATCCTCTATCCGGCGATGGAGGATTTCCAACTCGACCTCATCATCGGGGAAGGACCGGCGGCGCGGTCCGTGCGCATCGATCTGGCCAAATTCACGCTCGTCGCCGCGACGACCCGGGTTGGCCTTCTGACGACGCCGTTGCGCGACCGGTTCGGTATTCCGGTCCGGCTGAATTTCTACACGGAGGCCGAATTGCAGGAGGTTGTCGAGCGCGGTGCGCGCGTTCTCGGCGCACCGATGCAGCCGGACGGCGCCCATGAGATTGCGCGGCGGGCGCGTGGTACGCCGCGTGTCGCCGGCCGCCTGCTGCGCCGTGTGCGCGACTTTGCCGCCGTCGAAGGCGCAACGGCGATCACATCCAAGGTTGCCGACCGTGCCCTCGAGATGCTTGAGGTCGACAAGGAAGGCCTCGACGGCCTCGACCATCGCTATCTGAATTGCATCGCGCTAAACTACGATGGTGGCCCGGTCGGCATTGAAACGATTTCGGCGGCACTCTCCGAGCCTCGCGACGCCATAGAAGAACTGGTTGAACCATACCTTCTCCAGAAGGGCTTCGTAAGCCGCACGCCCCGCGGCCGCGTCATGACGCTCAAAGCCTACCGTCATCTGGGGCTATCAGGTCCGGCGCGTAGTGCCGCGTCGATACAGCCAGAACTCTTTATTGCCGAGGGGCCGGATATCGACGCCGCAGACGAAGCCGCCTCCGAACAAGTTGACGGACGTCCTGCTCGAGAGCTCGAGGATGATTGAACCGCACGGGAAGACCTCATTCCGATCTGCCATTCCGGCCACAGCGAAGGTGGCCAGTGTCGGTCCGCTGTAACCGTCCGCCTGTAGCCGCGATCATCATAATCGGTTGAACCCTTACTCAAAAGCCTGCAATAGCGGCGGCATGGACCCAGAGAGAGGGTGTGGCATGGCGTGGCTGACGCGGCGGAAATTCCTGGCAAATATCGCAGGGTCGAGCGCGGTAATTGCGATGACCGCTGGCTATGGCCTCGCCATCGAACCTAATCGTCTCCGTTTCCCGAAATACAGTCTGAGGCCGGCGGGCTGGCCAGCCGGCCTCAGGCTCAAAGTCGCCGTTGTCGCAGACGTTCACGCATGCCGTCCATGGATGACGTCTGACGAGATCGCCGATGTCGTTTCCGCAACAAATGCAAAGACGCCCGACATCATCCTCCTTCTCGGCGATTACACCACGTCACACCGTTTCACTGGCGACCCCGAGCCCAAGGCCGCCTGGGCCGGAGCGCTTGCGCGCCTTAAGGCGCCGCTTGGCGTGCACGCCGTCCTCGGCAATCATGATTGGTGGGAAGATCATGCTGTCCAACGCGGGAAAGCCGGCCCGCCTGCCGTCGGCGTTGCGCTCGAAGCGGCCGGCATCCCGCTTTATGAGAACCATGCCATCCGTCTCGAAAAGGACGGTCACGGTTTCTGGCTCGCCGGCCTTGGCGATCAATGGGCGTATTACCGCGGACGCCGCCACCGCCGCGGCAATGGCCGTTTCGGCTACCGCGGCGTTGACGACATCGAAACGACGCTGGCTGGTGTCACTGATCAAGCGCCGGTTATCCTTATGGCCCATGAGCCCGATATATTCGCGCGGAAACTGGAGCGCGTAGCTCTTACGGTGTCAGGCCACACCCATGGTGGTCAGGTCCAGATGTTCGGATTTGCCCCGTTCGTGCCGTCAGTCTATGGCTCACGCTATCTTTACGGCCACATCCGGGAAGAGGGACGCGATCTCATTGTCTCTGGCGGTCTCGGCTGCAGCGGTTTGCCGGTCCGCTTTGGGCGTCCGCCGGAAGTGCCGATCATCGAACTCGGCTTAACATGACACGACAAGGGCACAAGACGATGGCGGACCAAAAATGACGGCCGGGATGAACGACCGCACGGCCTGGCCTGATCTGTCGGGGCGTCTGATCCGCGACGGTAATGGCCGGCGCGCTCACGTCCTGCCGCTGCGCGTCTACTTCGAGGACACTGATTTTTCGGGCATCGTCTATCACGCGACGTACCTGCGGTGGTGCGAGCGAGGCCGGTCCGACTTTATGCGTCTTCTCGGCAACGATCACCAGGCCCTGCTCGAGGGGCAGGCCGGCGTCCCGGCGGCATTCGTCGTGCGCCGCATGTCGCTGGAGTACAAGCGCCCCGCCCGGATCGACGAGATGCTGACGGTGACGACGTGCCTCAATGAGATGTCAGCGGCCGTCCTCAAGCTGGATCAAATCGTCGCTCGCGATGACCAGATCTTGTTTGAGGCTCTTGTTGAAATTGTCCTTGTATCGCTCGACGGCAAGCCACAACGCTTGACCCAGCGACTGCGTGACTGCTTTGCGCCCACGGTGTGAACGCCGCCATGCGAAAATCCATCCCCGGCGTTATGACGCCGCTCTCGATCGATTGCGCTGTGCAGCGTGTATTTCCATTAGGGTTGAATGGCAGTTTGGTGATTCGTCGCCACCCAGGGTCCTAGTTTTGTCATATTGGCCCGTAACAGGTCTGCGATCCGGCAGAGGCATCGTTGATCAGCTGACATCTGTCGCTGATAGACACATACGCGCCTGGAGGCTCGGCGCTTCGGGTATCGATGTCGGAGTTCGGAATGTCTTGGCGGGGTGCGCGCGGTTCGCCCGCGCCACAAAGGGGTTGGAATGGGCGATATTTTGGGTGGGACGCTCCACACCAGCGCAGGCGGCATGTCGTTTCTGGAGTTGTTTCTTCAGGCCCACATTGTTGTCCAGGCGGTGATGGTCGGGCTTTTGCTGGCCTCGATCTTTTGTTGGGCGATCGTTATCGAGAAATCTTTCGCGTTCCGGCGCGCGCGCCGCGAGGCAGATGATTTCGAGCACCTTTTCTGGTCGGGGCAGTCGCTGGAAGAGCTCTATACGGGGCTCTCGCGTGAACGAAACATTTCCATGGCCGCCTTGTTCGTCGCGGCCATGCGCGAGTGGAAGCGCTCGGTCGAAAGCGCGCGCGCCTTCGGCGGCATTCAACTGCGCGTCGAAAAAGTTATGGATGTAACAATCAGCAGGGAAATGGAGCGCCTCGAAAGACGTCTCCTGTTTCTCGCCACGGTCGGCTCGACCGCACCGTTCGTCGGCTTATTCGGCACGGTGTGGGGCATCATGAACAGCTTTCAGGCGATTGCCGTCTCGAAGAACACGTCACTGGCTGTCGTCGCCCCGGGGATCGCCGAGGCACTCCTGGCCACCGCCATCGGCCTTGTTGCTGCCATTCCGGCAGTCATCTTCTACAACAAGTACTCAGCCGATGCGACGCGGCTTAGCCAGCGACTGGAATCATTCGCTGATGAATTCTCCGCGATCGTATCGCGACAGATCGATAGCACGGGGAACTGATACCGATGGGCATGAGCATTCGATCGAGCGGCGCTAAGGGCCGCCGCCAGCGTCGCGCCGCTAATGCACCGATGAGCGAGATCAACGTCACCCCCTTCGTCGACGTCATGCTGGTGCTGCTGATCATCTTC